>DASVEC010000379.1:0-6405 GCA_036380755.1 Iamia sp.
GCTGGGCCTCGGGCACCACGATCAAGGTCGGCTCGTCGAACTTCACCAGCTCGTCGATGCCGGCCTCGAGCGTGGCCCGGTCGAGGTCGTCGCCGAGGGTGAGGTAGGTGCCCACCGAGACGACGTACGCGCTCTTGCCCCCGTTGGCGTAGAAGAGCTGCATGGCGTAGTGGAGGATGTGGTTCGACCGGGCCGTCCCGTCGATCTGGGCGGTCGCCCGGATGCCGGCCGGGCGGCCGGGTGTCGCCACGGTGGTCTCGTCGATCGTGACGGTGATGTCCGTCTCGGGCTGCGGGCCGCCGAAGTACTGCTCGAACTCGACCAGCGATTCGATGCGCTTCGGCTTCAGCACGAGGTCGTCGTCGACGATGGCCCGGGCCTGCTGCGTGTAGCCGACGAACGCAGGGATCGCCGTCGCCACGGGGGCCACGCTCGGGGGCAGCTTCGGGATCTCCTCGACGTAGACGCCGGGGGTGTTGTAGGGGGCCATGGCCGTTCCTTCCTGCGGTCGGCTCCGGGTCGGCTAGCGGTAGATGTCGGACACGAGACGGGTGATGCGCAGCGGGGAGCCGCCGCGCTCGACGGTGACGGATGTGGGGGAGGGCTTGCGCTTGGTGCCGGCGTTGCCGTGGTGGGTCAGCGGGAGCGGCTGGGCCTCGGTGGCGGTGACCGACCCGCTCGTCCGGTCGCGGTAGCGCCAGGTGGTCCAGCGGTTCTGCAGGTGCACCTCGAACACGCGCGGCGGCGTGCGGGGCGTGCCGTCGGCGTTGGCGAAGCTGAAGATGGCCCGGTCGGTGCGGCGCGGGGCCAGGCGGATGACCGCGGCGACGCCAGGAGGCATGTCGGGGGTCAGCTCGATGCCGTGCGTCGGTGCGCCGACGGCACCGGCCGGGGGCGTGATCGGGGGGATGTCGCCCTGGTGGACGTACACCGGGTGGCCGGTCCGGGGCCCGAGCACGTGGACCGGTGAGCCGGGTGGGTCGCCCGTGAGCTGGCGGAGAGTGTTGTTGGCGATGACGAGGGCCTCGACGCCGTCCGCGGCGGCGACGCCGCTCACGTACTCCTGCGACAGGAACAGCCGGGTGGCCGCGCCCGTGCCGCGCGTCGCGCCCGTGAGGTTCGACAGGACGGGGACGTTGGCCTTGTAGCGATGGACGACGTCGTCGTCGGTCGGGTCGGGCACGTCCACGATCGGCTGCGGCCGCAGGCTGAGCGACGTGTAGCCGGCGTAGTCGGGGGCGACCACCGTGACGAACATCTCGAAGGTGGTGTCGAGCGGGACGGCCGCGTCGTCGGGTACCGCGACGAGGACCCCGAGCGTCGTGGTGCGGAACACGCCCCGCAGACCGGCGATCGTGGCCGCCGTCGCCGCGCTCGGGCGGACCGAGACCAGGCGCCGGACGTCGTAGCCCTGGAGACGCCGGCTCCGCGCCGCGTCGTCGGCGATGGCGTCGAACGGCGTCGCCGCCTCGTCGAGCCAGTAGTGGTGGAGGATCCGGACCTCGAAGAGCCGGGTGTAGCCCACGCGGAGGACGTCGATCGCCATGTCAGCCCACCGCCGGCTGGTGGGCGAAGTGGCTGATGACCTCGGTGATGAGGCCGCTCTCCCGCTCGGTGGCGTCGAACCTCAGCTCGAGCATCCGCATCGAGTAGAGGGCGAAGGGGAACTGCTTGCCGCCCAGCATCCCCCACATGTCGTTGACCTCTTCGAGGGTGGGCGACCACAGGTTGAGGATCAGCTTGAACTCGACGAGCCGGTCGAGGTCGTTGATGGGGGCGCCGTCGGAGATCGAGAGCGGGTCGACGTTCTCCTGGGTGAAGACGTTGCGGTACTGGAAGAACATCAGCGACCGGGACAGCGCCCGCAGCCCGTCGGTGTACTTGGTGTGGGTGGCGGCCACGAGGACCGCCAGGTTCAGGAACGCCGGCGGGTTCACGTAGCGGACCCGGAGGGCGGTGTCGTCGCGCACGTAGTTCGGGACGTTCTTGAGCGTGCGCTCCTCCTGGATGTTCACGACGGAGAGGAGCACCCGGTCGCGGCTCGTGCCGCTCGTGCTGCTGGTCGCGTCGGCGGCGTTGCCCAGCTCGGCGTGGGGCGCAGTGCCACCGAAGAGGGCGAGGTGCCGCTCCAGCTCGTTCCTCACGATCGTGAGGGCGTGGGAGATCATCGCCCGTGGTCCCGCATCAGTCCTCGACCTCGTCGTCGAGCAGGCCGGCGGAGCCCAGCACCCGGTCCAGCGTGTGGTGGAGCTCGGCGACCGATCCGACGCCCTCGGACTGGCCCAGCGCCGGCCCGATCACCCGGGCGCGGAACGAACGGCGCAGCCCGCGGATGTCGCGCTCCTCCAACCAGGCATGGATCTGCACCGTCACCTCCTGTCGTGTCACCAGCTCACGGCCGGCGAGCTCGCCCCGGTCATGGGGCGGTTGTACGACGGAGCGGTCACGGCTCGGTCGCGGCCGATCGCGGCCCGCACGCGGCGGGCGCGCCGAGGGTGCGGTGAGCTAGCCCGGGGGCAGCGACGCCAGGGCCGACTCGATGTGCTCGACGGCCACCTGGCAGGAGACGAGTGCCTCCCGCAGCTCGCAGAGGGCGCGCCGGGCGTCGGGCGCGTCGGGCGGGGGAGGGGCGATGCCCTGGCGGACCGCCGTCGCCACGAGGGTGGTCTCGACCAGCGGCTCGACACCCAGGTCGTCGCGCAGGTGGCGGACGCACCGGTCGTACTGGCGGAGCGCGTCGGCCCGTCGTCCGGCCTCGGCGTAGAGGCGGATGAGCTGACGGTGGGCGTCCTCGCGCAGGGGATCGAGCCGCACGAGCAGCTCCGCCCACCCGATGGCCTCGTCGGCGTGCGCGGCCACGGCGAGCAACGTCGCCACCCCGTTGAGGACCGCCAGCTCCATGTGGTGGCGGGCCTGGACGACCCACTCGTCGTCGTTGCCGGCGAGGAGCTGGCTGGCGTCGATGCGCACCGCCCGGCGCAGCAGGTCGAGCGCCGCCGGCTCCGCTCGGGCCGCGGCGGCGCGGCCCTCGTCACCGAGCGCCTGGACCATCGGGGCCACGTCGACGGCCACGATCGTCGCGTCGAGGGCGATGTGCCCCGAGCGGGTCGCGACGATGGCCTCGGCGTGGTCGACGCCGAAGAGGTTCCGCGAGCGCCACACCGCGGTGTTCAGGCGCCGGCGGGCGTGGTCGCTCGGGAGGTCGGGCCACAACGAGTCGATCAGCCGGCTCCGGTGGCATCCGGCGTCGCCCGCCAGGGTCAGGAAGGCGAACAGCGGTTGGAGCGATGGAGGGACCGGTTCTGGTGCGGCGCTTCTGCTGCTGCGGACCATGGGCCGGCCCAGCAGCTGGAGGTGTAGATCGGCCATGCACTCCCCCTCGAGAGTGTCGCCCCCCTGGCTTGTGGTTCGTCGCCGCGGAGAGTAGTCCGTCAAGGTGCGCCACGCGTCGGGCGCCGCCTCACGATGCGACGGATGGCCATCGCTGGGGTCTCGCCGTTCAGGGGCGGACCTCGAGCACCATGTTGAACGGGGTCTCGGCGGCGCGGCGGACCGAGGCGAAGCCGGCGGCGGTGCACACCTCGCGCAGCCGGGCCTCGCCCGCCTGGGCGCCGAGGCACGCGGCCCCGTCCTGGGCGCGTGAAGCCGGGGTGCAGACGAAGGTGGACGCGGAGTAGAAGATCCGCCCCACCAGGTGCAGGTTGTCCTCGATGCGGTCGCCGGCGTTCGGTTCGACCAGGAGGAACACGCCCTCGTCGGCGAGCGTGGATCGGATGTGGCGGGCGACGGCGGTCGGGTCGCCCATGTCGTGGAGGGCGTCGAAGATGCACACGAGCCCGTAGCCCTCGCCGTCGAAGGTGTCGGCCGTGGCGACCTCGAAGCGGACCCGGTCGCCGACACCGGCGTCGTCGGCTCGGCGCCGGGCGACCTCGATCGACGCCGGGTGCGAGTCGATGCCGACGAAGGTCGAGGCCGGGTACGCCTCGGCCAGCAGGATCGTCGACGCTCCGTGGCCGCAGCCGACGTCGGCCACGGTCGTGCCCGCCTCCAGGCGCTCGACCAGACCGGGGACGGCGGGCAGCCAGCTGGTGGTGAGGTTGGCCAGGTAGCCGGGCCGGAAGAACCGCTCGGTGCCGACGAACAGGTCGTGATGGTGCTGGTGCCAGCCGACCCCGTCGCCGGTGGTGAAGGCGTGACGGACGGCGTCCTCGTCGCGGTGGAACGACGAGACCACGGCCATGCCGCCGGCCACGAACGCGGGCGACCGCTCGTCGGCGAGACAGGCCACCTGGACGGGATCGAGGTGGAAGCGCCCGGTGGCCGGGTCGTAGTGGGCGTACTCGCTGGCGGCCTGGGCGCACAGCCACTCGCGGAGGTAGCGCTCGTCGCAGCCGGTGACCGACGCCAGCTCGGCCGGCGTCGACGGGCCGTGCGTGGCGAGGGCGCCGTAGAGCCCGAGCTTGTCCCCCACGACCACGGTGGCGGCGTGGGCCACCGCGGCCAGGTCGCCGGCGACGCGGCCGACGAACGCCTCGACGTCGGCAGGGTCCGGTTCGGTGGGCGTGATCGTGGCGGTCGGGGTGGTCGGGGCCATGGCTGCTCCTCGGGTGGGGGTCGTCGGCGCACCCTGCGCTGCGGTCCTTGCAGGAGCGCTGCACCACGGCGGCACCCCGCTGCAGGGAGCCTGCAAGGGCGGGTCGCGACGATCGGCCCATGACCACGAGAACCACCGCCTCCACCTCGGCCGTCGACCGCTTCCTCGACGCGATCACCGGTGGTGCGGGCATCCCGGTCGACCTCTACGCCACCGGGGCCCACCTCGACGCCACCGTGCCCGGGTGGCGCCTCGGGTTGGACGGCCCCGAGGCCATCACCGCCGAGTACGGCCGGTGGTTCGCCGCGCCCGGCCGGTTCGAGGAGCTGGATCGGTCGCCCGTCGCCGACGGGGAGGTCGTGACCTACCTCCTCACGTGGGTCGAGGACGGCGTCCCCCACGCGGCCCACCACTGCCACCAGCTCCGGCTGGACGAGAGCGGTCGCATCGTCTCGGACACGGTCTTCTGCGGCGGCCGCTGGGACGCGGCGCTGCTGGCGCAGATGGCCGAGGAAGGGTGATGATGCACGGTGTGGAGGACGCTCCCCGGGCGGCGCTGGTGGTCGCTCCCCGGCCCGTCGCCGCCTCGGTGGAGGAGCTCCTCGACGGCGTGACCCGGCTGGGCGACCACCGTCCGGTCGACGCTCGCTCCGGCGCCGCCTTCGAGCGGGTGTCGATCGACGGTGAACCGGGACTGGTGAAGTACGTCCACCCCGACTCGGACTTCACCATGCGCGTCTCGGGCGACATCGGTTGCCGCCCCCTCCGCGTGTGGGCCGCCGGCCTGATGGACCTCGCGCCCGACCTGATCGACCACGCCCACCTCGGCGCCGCGCCCTGGGGGCGCAACGGCTGGGGAGTCGCCCTCCTCATGCGGGACCTGCAGCGTGAGCTGGTGCCGCCGGACGACGACCCCATCCCCGAGGCCCAGCATCTCGCCTTCCTCGACCACTGCGCCGGGCTGTGCGCCCGGTCGTGGGGATGGGACGACCACCTCGGCCTCCTCCCGCACCGCCTCCGCTGGGCCTGGTTCGGACCCGACCAGATGGACGGCGAGGCGGCGCTGGGCTTCCCCGAGCCCGTCCCCCGGATCGCGACCGAGGGCTGGCTCCGGTTCGCCACCTCCTGCCCGCCCGACGTCGCCCGGGTGGTCGACGACCTCCGCCGCGACACCGGACCCCTGTCGGAGGCCGTGTTGGCCACGCCGTCGTGCTTCCTCCACGGCGACTGGAAGCTCGGCAACCTGGGCACCGCCGCCGACGGGCGCACGACCCTGATCGACTGGGCCTACCCCGGGACTGGTCCCGCGGCGCACGAGCTGGCGTGGTACCTGGCGCTGAACCGGGCTCGCCTGCCCCGCGGCCACACCAAGGAGTCGACGGCGATCGAGTTCCGCTCGGCGCTGGAGCGCCACGGCATCGCGACCGACGGGTGGTGGGAGCGTCAGCTCGGCCTCTGCCTGCTCGGCGCCGTCGTGCAGTTCGGGTGGGAGAAGGCCCTGGGCGAGGGACCCGATCAGGTGGCCGAGATGGAGTGGTGGGTCGAGGCGGCGCGGGTGGGGGCCCGCTCCCTGTGACGGCGGTGGCCGCCGCCTACTCGGCGGTCGGGCCGGCCTGGCGGCAGGGGCCGGACCGCGTCTACGACCACCTCGCGCCGCTCCTGGTCGACGCCTGCCCCGGCGGCGTCGCCGGCCGGACGGTCCTCGACCTCGGAGCCGGGACCGGCGCCGCGTCCCGCGCCCTTCGGGCCGCCGGCGCAGGTGCGATCGTGGCCGTCGACGTGGCCCTGGGCATGGTCGCCCACGGCGCCGT
>DASVEC010000380.1:0-4241 GCA_036380755.1 Iamia sp.
CAGTGGCCCGAGCGCATCCCCACCGACGGCCCCGCCGTCCTCGTGCACAACCGTGCCGTGGGGTTCTCGGAGCCGGTCGTCCTGGCCCGGGGCGTGCGCCAGGCCACGGGGCGCCACGTCCGCACGGCGGGGTTGGTCGACGTCGCTCCCGTCGTCACCGTGGGCCGGGTCCTCGGCGCCGTGGTCGACCGGCCCGACGAGCTCACCGGCCTGCTCCGCTCCGGCGCCCTGGTCGGCCTGCCCCTCGACCGCGACATCCGGCCCCGGCGGGCCGGCGGGCTGTCGGCCGCCGCCTTGGCCCCGGCGCTGTCCACGGGGGCCGTGGTGGTGCCCGTCGCCCTCGTCGGGCGGGAGATCGGGCGGCGCTGGCGGCTGCTCGTCGGCGAGCCGATCACCCACCCCCAGGGCCGCGGTCCCCTGGCGGTGGCCGACCTGGTCGACGCGGCCCGGGCCGGCGTCCAGGACCTCCTCGACTCGGCGTCGAGTCCTCTGGTGGGGTGGCCCTGATGGCGTACGTGCGGGCCGAGGACGGCGTCCGGCTCCACTACCAGGTGTGGGGCCCGGCCGACGGCGAGCCGCTGCTGCTCGTCCATGGGTTGGGCGCCGACCACCGGGCCTGGATCATGCAGCGGCGCGCCTTCGGGAGCCGGTACCGCTGCATCGCGCTCGACAACCGGGGCGTGGGCAGCTCCGACAAGCCGGTCGGGCCCTACGACCTCGAGGTCATGGCTCGTGATGCCCTCCACGTGCTCGACGCCGCCGGCCACGACTCGGCCCACGTCGTGGGCGTGTCGATGGGCGGGATCCTGGCCCAGATCATCGCCGTGCGGGCGCCGGAGCGGGTGCGGTCGCTGACCCTGGCCTGCACCGCCTGCCGTCACCTGCCCTGGCGCCGCGAGCTGCTGGCCGAGTGGATCGAGACGGCCGAGACCGAGGGCATGGGCGTCTTCGTCCGGGAGAACATCCGCTGGCTGATGGGTCCCCGATCGGTGCGGCGGGTGTGGCCGCTGGCGACGTTCCTCGCCCCGCTGGTGGTGAACGTCCCGCCCCACGGCTTCGCCGCCCAGGCCCGGGCCATCTTGGCCACGGACGACTCGATGGCCGACGAGCTGGCCGCCATCCGGGCGCCCACCCTGGTCACCGTGGGCAGCCAGGACATGCTCACCCCCCGGGGCGACTCGATGGAGCTGGCCGAGCGCATCCCCACCGCCGAGCTGGTCGTCATCCGGGGCGGCGCCCACATGGTCCAGGCCGAGCACGCCGGCACCTTCAACCGCGTCGTCAGAGCCCACCTCGACGCCGCCACCCAGCAGTCGGAGCAACCCCAAGCCCGCACCGCCTGACCCGAGGCCCGCAGTGAACGGTGACCAGGAAGGGTCGTGAGCGTGGCGACCCAGGCAAGGGCCGGCGCAGCCGCTGGGGGGTGCGGGGGGTCTCCCCCCGCAGAGGAGCCGTGTCGCCGAGGAACGAGGCGTCCGGCTCCGGACGGACCTTCAGCGCCGAGCGAAGCGAGGCACGATCAGTTCGGACCGAACGGAGCGAGCGCAGCGAGCGAGTGAGGCCGAGTCACTCGATTCCGTGCTCCAGGGCGTAGCGGATGAGCTCCTGCTTCCGGGACAGGTGGAGCTTGCCGAGGATGTTGCGGACGTGGTTCTCGACCGTCTTCTCGGCGATGTAGAGCTCCTCGCCGATCTGGCGGTAGGTGTGCCCCTTGGCCACGTGCTGGAGCACCTCGCGCTCGCGCTCGGAGAGGGCCTGGCCGCCTCCGCCGGTCTTGCTCATGCGCCGGAACTCGCCCAGGACGAGGGCGGCCAGGCTGGGGGAGAAGACCGGCTCGCCCTGGGCCGCCTTCCACAGGGCGGTGCGGAGCTCGTCGGACGGGGTGGACTTCACGAGGTAGCCCACGGCGCCGGCGGCGACCGCGTCGAGCAGGTCGCGCTCGGCCTCGCTGACGGTGAGCATGACGATGCGGGTGGTCTCGCCGCAGGTTCGGGCCACCTTGATCCCGCCCCCGCCGGGCATGTTGAGGTCGCAGACGACCAGGTCGGGCTGCACCCGCCCGATGACCTCGATGGCCTCGTCGGCGTCGGCCGCCTCACCCACGACGTGGAAGGACTCGCCCAGGTCGGCCCGGAGGCCGGAGCGCCAGATCTGGTGGTCGTCGGCGACCACGACCCGCACCGCGTCGAGCTTCGACATGGGGTCATCCTGGCACGGCAACCCGATCCGGCCCGGCGCTACGGTGCCCCGGTGGAGATAGCGGTCGTCGTCAACTGCGGTGCGGGCTCGGTCGACGGCGACGCGGCCGACGCCGAGCGCGAGCGGGTGGCGCAGGCCTTCGCGCCCCTCGAGATCGAGCCCCACGTCCGGACGGTCAACGGGATGTCGGTCGGCCTGTCGGTGCGCATGGCCGCCGACCGGGGCGCCGACGTGGTCGTGGTGGCCGGGGGCGACGGCACGCTCGGCACCGCGGCCGATGCGCTGGCCGACACCGGGATCCCGCTCGGCATCCTCCCGCTGGGGACGTTCAACCACTTCGCCAAGGACCTCGGCATCCCCATCGACCTGGCCCGGGCGGCCGCGGTCGTGGTCGAGGGTCGTACCGTGGCGGTCGACGTGGCCGAGGTCAACGGGCGGACGTTCGTGAACAACTCCTCGATCGGCCTGTACCCGGTGATGGTCGACCTGCGCGACGACATCCGCTCCAGCCGGGGCTGGGGCAAGGTGCGGGCGGTGCCGCTGGCGTCGTGGCGGGTGCTGCGGCGGTTCCCCACCCGCCGGCTCCAGATCGAGGTCGACGGTCAGACGTGGGACCGGCGGTCGCCGTTCGTCTTCGTGGGCAACAACACCTACGAGGTGGGGCCGCGGGGCGTCGGGGCCCGGACCGACCTCGACCGGGGCGTGCTCTGCTGCTACGTCGCCCGGCCCGAGACCCGGTGGGGCTTCGTCCGCCTGGCCGTCGGTGCCGCCCTGCGGGGGGCGAAGGGGGCGCAGCACCTCGACTCGGCCTCGGCCCCGGCCGTCACCGTCGATGCGCACGGGCACCGCGTGCTGGTGGCGGTCGACGGCGAGGTCGACGCCATCCGGGGTCCCCTGCGCTACCGGTCGAAGCCGGGTGCGCTGCTGGTCCGGGTGCCGATCGGCACTGAGCCCCCGACCGGCCCGCCCGAGGGCCCCGAGGCCGAGGTCGGCGTGGGCGAGGACCCCGACGCCTGAAGCCGGTTCCAGCCGCGCCCCGTTCTGATCACCGAGCGTTGCGCCGATGCGACCGTGACTGATCAGAACGGGATGGCTCGGTTCTGATCAGTGAGCGTTGCGCCGGTGCGACCGTGACTGATCAGAACGGAAGGGACGTCGCACCGACCGACAGGTTTGGGGGCGGGGCGGGGACGGTATCCACGGGTGGTCCCACGGGCAGGAGGAGCGCCATGACCACGTCGATGTCCCCCATCTCGGTGCCCGGTGCGGGCGGCCCCGACGACGTCGACGTCGACCTCACCGCCGCCGGCCCACCCCCCGCCCCACCTCGCGACGACATCCGCCGGGTCGCCCCCGCCCCACCGGCTCGCCGGGCCGCGGCGCCGCCCGAGCTGGCGCCGCCCGAGCCGGCGGCGCTCGACCGGCTGTGGCAGCCCCAGTCCCTCATCCCCGAGCCCAAGGCCGTGCCCCGGACCGGGTGGCGTCGGGGCGTCTACAAGGTGTCCGCCGGCAAGGTGAACCCGGGGCCGTCCACGGCCGAGGCCACCCGCGACGAGCTGCGGGCCCAGGTCACCGGGCCGTTGGCGGCGCGGAAGGGCGAGCGCATCGCGGTGCTGTCCACCAAGGGCGGCGTGGGCAAGACCACCACCACGTTGATGCTCGGTCACATCCTCGCCATCGAGCGGGGCGACCGCATCGTCGCCCTCGACGCCAACCCCGACTACGGCACCCTCGGCTACCGCGTCAGCCCCGACACCCCGCGGACGGTGCGCGACCTGCTCGACGCCCGCCAGGGCATCCACTCCTATCCCGACGTGCGGGCCTACACCACCCAGGCCCCGTCCCGCCTCGAGGTGCTGGCCGGCGACGCCGATCCGGCCGTCTCCGACGCCTACACGGCCCAGGACTACGCCGACTCCCTCGGCATCCTGGGCCAGCACTACAACGTCATCCTCACCGACTGCGGCACGGGCGTGCTCCACGACGCCATGCGGGCGGTGCTCCACATGGCCACCCAGCTGATCATCGTCACCGGCCCGGCC
>DASVEC010000381.1:0-4582 GCA_036380755.1 Iamia sp.
GGACATGGACCAGTTCCTGGCGGCCGTCGAGGTGCGACGGCGGCCGGAGCTGGCCGGACGACCGGTGGTGGTCGGCGGGGACGGCGATCCCACCCGGCCCCGCCAGGTCGTGGCCACGGCGTCCTACGAGGCTCGGGCCCACGGGGTGCGCTCGGGGATGCCCCTGCGGACGGCCCTGCGCCGCTGCCCCGACGCCGTCTTCCTCGCGTCGGACCGGGCCGCCTACGACGCCGCCTCCGAGGAGGTCATGGCCACGCTCCGGTCGTTCCCCGTGGTGGTCGAGGTGTGGGGCTGGGACGAGGCCTTCGTCGGCGGCCGCACCGACGACCCCGAGGCCCTGGCCGTCGAGCTGCGGGCCGCGGTGCTCGATCGCACCGGGCTGTCGTGCGCCATCGGGATCGGCGAGAGCCGGCTGCTGGCCAAGACGGCCGTGCGGGCGGCCAAGCCCGGCGGCATCGCCCGGCTCACCCGGCGGGAGTGGGCCGAGACGTGGGGGCCGCGCCCGGTCACCGAGGTGTGGGGCATCGGATCCCGCATCGCCCTGCGGCTCGAGGGGTGCGGCGTGCGGACCATCGACGACCTGGCCCGGGCCGACGCCGACGCGCTGGCCGCCGAGTTCGGGCCCCGCATCGGGCCCGGCCTCAAGGTCCTCGGCCTGGGAGGGGGCACCGATCCGCTCGACGGCTCGCCCCGGGTGGCCAAGGGCCGCAGCAAGGAGGTCACCTTCACCACCGACATCACCGACCCGGTCCGGGTCGCAGCCGAGGTCGACGGTCTCGCTCGGGCGGTGGCCGAAGAGGTGGTGGCCGACGGTCGGCAGGTCACCCACGTGGCCGTCAAGATCCGCACCGCCAGCTTCTGGACCCGCACCAAGATCGCCAAGCTGGCCGACGGTCCGACCACCGATCCGGCGGTGGTC
Source organism: Iamia sp. (assembly GCA_036380755.1). GTDB lineage: Bacteria > Actinomycetota > Acidimicrobiia > Acidimicrobiales > Iamiaceae > Iamia. The sequence goes on from DASVEC010000381.1 coordinate 920, forward strand.
GCGGCGCAGGCCGCGGTCGTGCTCGGGCGCTTCGGCGGCGAGGTCGACCGTCCCATCCGCCTCCTCGGCGTCCGGGTGGCCTTGGAGGATCTCACCGACCCTGTCACCCGCCGGCGGCCCCCCATCCGATGAGGGGATGATGAGCAGGACACCGCAGCTCCACCAGGGCTTCGAGGCCGAGTTCTCGCACCTGCTGGCCCTGGCCCTCCGGGTCACGACCCGTCTGCTGCGGGACCGGTCCGACGCCGAGGACGCCGCCGCCGAGGCCCTGGCCCGCACGGCGCGCCAGTGGTCGCAGGTCGGCGAGCTCGACCACCGCGACGCCTGGGTGCAGCGCGTCGCCGCCAACGTGGCCATCGACCAGCTGCGTCGGCGCCGTCACGCCCCCGAGCCGGCGGCCGAGGTCCTCATCGACCCGGTCGACCCGCTGGTGGGTCGGCTCGAGGTCACCGACCTGCTGCGCGGGCTCCCCGCCCGCCAGCGTGAGGTCCTGGTCCTGCGCTACCTGCTCGACCTCTCGACCGACGAGGTGGCGGCCGCCCTCGGCATCAGCCCCAACTCGGTGAAGACCCACATCGCCCGCGCCGTGGCCACCTTGCGCCGCAGCCGCCCGGGCCCGACCGCGGAGGCGACCGTTGCGCACTGAGACCGAGATGCACGAGCTGGTGGTGGCCAAGGTGGCCGCCCACCGGCGCCGGCGGGCGCTGCTGGCCTCGGCCGGGGGCGGCGTCGCCGTCGTCCTCCTGCTGGTCGCCGTGGCCGCCGCGGCGGCGTCGTCGGGACCCGACGAGGACGTCATGACCAACCCCGGCGACCCCACCACCACCGAGGCCTCCTCGACGACCACCGAGGCCGAGGAGCCGTCGACCACGACCACCACCACGGAGCCAGCGCCGGAGACGACGACCACCACGGAGCCCCCGCCCACGACCACCGAGGCGCCCACCACGACGACGGAGCCGCCCCCGACGACCACGACCACCCCGCCCGACGGGCCCACCCCGACCGTGGTCACCGGCGTGGACGGCGACATGAACGTCACCTTCACCATCACCACCGATCCGGCCCGACCAGGCGTGGTGGTGGTGCGGATCCAGGTGACCGACCCGACGGGTGTCGATGTGCATCCGGACGCGAGCCACAAGCGGGGGCCCGGGGGCATCATCTACGTCGGCGACGTGGTTGAGTACTACGGCGACGTGCCCGCCAGCTGCGGGCACGGCGACCTGGACGGCACCGAGCCGGCCGACTACGACGAGGTGGTCGAGCTCGAGCTGCCCTCGGGGCCGCAGCGTCTCGACATCCAGGCCTTCACCCTGGCGTGCCACGCCGAGGTGAACGAGGTCGCCATCGAGCGCGACGTGGTGGTGCCCTAGACCCGGCGGCCGGCCTCGAGGCGGACGACGTCGTCGGCCCGGTCCAGCACCGACGGCCGGTGGGTGACGACGAGGATCGAGGTCCCGTCCTCGTGGGCGGCGGCCAGCAGGCCCTCCCACAGCTCGGCCTCGGTGGCGGCGTCGAGGGCGCTGGACAGGTCGTCGACCACCAGCAGCGCCGGGCGCCGGGCGAGGGCCCGGGCGGCGGCGACCCGCTGGACCTGGCCCCCCGAGAGGCGCACGCCGCGAGAGCCGACCACCGTCGCCAGGCCGTCGGGCATGGCGGCCACGTCGCGCTCCAGCCGGGACAAGCGGAGGGCGTGGGGCAGGCGCTCGAGGGGCAGGCCCAGCAGGACCGAGTCGGCCAGCGGCTCGCTGAACAGACGGGGCACCTGCGGGACGTAGGCGACCCGGGGCGGCACCAGCACGTGCGACGGCTCGGCCACGTCCTCGCCGTCCCAGCGCACCGTGCCGTCGGCAGGGACCAGCCCGAGCACGGCCCGGAGCAGGCTCGTCTTGCCGGCGCCGACCGGTCCGGTGACGGCCACCAGCTCGCCGGGACCGACAGTGAGGTCGACGTCGTCCACCGCCAGGACCCCGTCGCGGAGGACGGTGAGACGCCGGACCTCGAGCCCGGTCACCGGGCCGTTGCCCTGCGACGGATGCCGGGATCGCTCGTCGGCCTCGGTGCGGAAGGGGAGGTCGGGGTCGTCCACGCCGGGCACCACCCCGACCGAGGCATCGGCCGGTTCCGTGCGGGGCGCCCGCAGCCGCAGCTCCTGGTCCCCGGCCACGGCCGCGAGGGTGCGACGGTCGTCGGGCAGGAGGCGGGTCAGCCGGTCGACCGAGACGTCGGCCTGGCGGTGGTAGGCGCCGAGCCGGCCCACGAAGCGGGGCAGGCCGGCGACCACCGTGGCGAAGGAGGCGATGATGCCGAGGTCGCCGACGGTCAGATCGCCCCGTGCGGCCGCGGGGGCGGCGGCGATCAGGCTGACGGCGAGGGCCAGGTCGGCGGTGGCCCCCGACAGCGTGTAGAGCAGTTGGGTGCCGACCTCGTCGCGGGCCGCGTGCCGGGCCCGCTCGTGGCCCAGGGCGGCGAAGCGCTCGGTCACTGCGGCCTCGGCTCCGGCCGCCTTGAGCGAGGCGATGGCGCCGAAGGTGTCGCCGACGAAGCCGGTGACGGTCGCCGTGGCGGTGCGGGCGGCGCGGCGCCAGCGGCGCAGGACGGGGCCGAAGGCGTGGGCCAGCACCATCACCACGAGGGCGGGGAGGGCGACGGTGAGGGCCAGGCGCACGTCGACGGCGAGCAGGACCCCGACGGCGAGTAGGGCCGCCAGCGAGGTCCCGGCCACGTCGAGCCAGACGTCGAGGACGAGGGCCACGTCCTGGGTGTCGTCGCGGAAGCGGCTGACGGCCTCGCCCGACGAGCCCGGCAGACGCTCGTCGACCGGGCCCGGGTCCGACACCAGCGAGTCGAGCAGGGACAGGCGGATGTAGCTGTGCCAGCCGACCCATGCACCGTGCCACTGGACCACGGCGACGAGGAACAGCGACCAGCGGGTCACCTCGATCCCGGCCAGGACGGCGAGGGCGGCCCAGGGGACGGTGACCGTCCCGTCGCCGGAGATGGCGTCGAGCACCCAGCCGAGGGCCAGGCCGGTGGCGACCGGGAGCGAGTGGAACAGCGTCCACCAGAGGCAGGCCAGGCCCCAGGCCACCGGGTCGCGCCGGAGCACCTGGGCGGCCAGCCGGGCCCCGTCGCGGCGCTCGCCGATCGCCTCGCTCATCCGATCGCTCCCGATGCGAGCGCTGACTGGGCGGCGCGGAGGCGGGCGTAGCGGCTGGTGGGATCGGCGGCCAGGGCGGCGCGAGGGCCGTGCTCGACGATGCGCCCGTCGTCGACGACGCACACCTCGTCCAGCTCGTCGAGGGTCGCCAGCCGGTGGGCCACCACGACGAGCGTCCGGCCCTCGCGCAGGCGGCGGGTCGCGGCGGCCACCCGGGCCTCGGTCTCGGGATCGAGCCGGCTGGTGGCCTCGTCCAGGACGACCAGGCCGGGGTCGGCCAGCAGCACCCGGGCGAAGGCGACGAGCTGGGCCTCGCCGCCCGAGAGCCGGGTGGTGCCGTCGAGCTCGGTGTCGAGCCCGGCGGGCAGGCCCGCCAGCCAGCGCCCGAGGCCCACGTCCTCGAGGGCGCGGCCGAGGGCGTCGTCGGTGGCCGGGACGGTGTCGAACAGGGTCAGGTTGTCGCGCACCGAGGCCCGCAGGACCTCGACCTCCTGGGTCAC
>DASVEC010000382.1:0-5505 GCA_036380755.1 Iamia sp.
GCCCTCGACGAGCCGGCTCCGGGCCTGGGCGGCGACGACGGCGGCGGCGTCGATCCCGGCCGGCTCGGCCAGGGCCACGCCGTCACCGACGATCCGCGCCGCCCAGCGCCCGGCGGGGCGACGCAGCGGGCGGGGGAGGTCGCCGTCGGCCGCCTTGTCGTCGAGGGCGATGCCGGCGGCCAGGAGGCTGACGGCGGCCCCGACGGCCGCGGCCGGCCCGGTCCACACCGTCGCCGGGAGCATCCCCCGAGCGGGGCAGGGACCGGCCCGCCGGTGGCCGGCCTCGACCCCGCCGACCTCGTGGGCCAGCACGCTGGCGGCCACGGCGTCGGTGGTGACGAGGGCCCGGCTGAGCTGGCCCGAGCCGTCCCGCACCGCCAGGCAGGTGCCGCACAGGGCGGCCATCCACGCCCGGTGGTGCGTCCCCAGGGTGTGGCGGCAGGCCGCCACGTTGCCGAACATCCCCTGTGCCCGTCGTGCGCCCATGGGTCCGAACGCTATGTGATCACCAGGGCGTCCAGGGTGAGGTCGAGGTCGACAGCCAGCGGATCACCTCGCGCCGGGTCAGCGGCCCGCGGGGCTGCCACGGGGCGGGCAGGGCCCCGGTCGCGACCAGCTGGCGGGTCTCGGCCCGGGCCGCCTCCAGCCCGTCGGCCGACAGGGCGCAGCGGGTCTCCTCCGGATCGAGCCCGAAGAGCCGGCAGGCGTTGAGCCCGAAGACCTTTGCCTTCAGCTCCGGGGTCAGCATCGGGTAGCCGTGCTCGGCGGCCGTGGTCCCGTCGATCTGGAAGGCCCGGAAGCCCATGATCTGGGGCTGGGGCGAGCCGTACCAGATGCCGTCGGTGCCCCACATGACCCGGTCCTCGCCCACGTGCTTGAGCAGCTTGCCCATGGCGTGGGCGGCCTGCGACGGGTCGTTCATCGTCTCCCGCCACGTCGTGCCCACCTCGGCCCAGACGTTGCTGTTGGGCGCGACGCCGTGGTCCTCCAGGGCCTTGACGAGCGAGTCGATCCCGGTGTCGGCCGACGAGGGGTCGTAGGGGCCCTCGGTCGTCTGGATCTCGTAGGCCCCGTGGTAGACGACGAAGTCCATGTCCGGGTAGCGGGCGGCCAGGGCCACCAGGTCGCGGGGGCCGTTCTGGCTGCGGTCGAACTCGAGCAGGGGCAGGCCCTTGTGGGCGCAGAAGACCTTCACGCCGAGCGAGCGGGCCTTCTCGATCACGGGGATGCCGATGGCGGGGTCGTCGAGGGCGTAGCCGACGTGGCCCGGCCCCCAGGCCGTGTACGCCTTGAAGGCGGCGACCTTCCCACTGGCGACCCGCGCCTCCATGTCGTCGAGGCGCGCCTCCAGGGGCCCGAAGTTGGGGGCGATGACGTTGTGCACGAGCACCCGGCTGGCGCCGCCCGTGGTGAGCGAGTCGGCCAGCGCCTGGGTGCCGAGGGCGTCGTCGAACGGCATGGGGGCGTCGTCGGGCCCGCTGTTGGGCACGTCCGACAGCAGGGCGATCGTCGTGTCGCTGGCCAGGAACAGGTCGTGGAGGTAGGCGACCCGGTCGAGGCAGTGGAGCGGCTCGGCCTCGGTGCAGCCGGCCGGGACGAGGCCCTGGATCATGTCGAGGATGCGGGGCGCGTTCTGACGCCACGGGCGATCGGGCATCACGTGGTGGGTGTGCACGTCGAAGATCAGCTCGGTGCCGCCGAGGGCCGCCTCGCAGGCCGGGAGGTCCTCGGGATCGGGGACGACGAACGTCCCCGCCGTCTCGGTCGTCGTCGTCCGGGGGGCGGTCGTCTGCGGGCTGGTCCCCTGGCTGCGGCGCGCCGGCGGGTCCGACCCCCCGCACGCCGCCGTGTTGAGCACGCCCAGGGTCAGGGCCATCCCCGACGCCCCCTGGAGGAACCGCCGCCGGTCGATGCCCAGACGCCGGGCCGCGGCATCGGCCCCGGCGACGATCCGCCGGACCACCTCCCGGTCCCGGTCCGACGGCTCGGGCGGGAGGAACTCCCCGTTGGACACCGTCCCGGGCCGGAACGGCAGCGGCGGCGGCTTGTGGGCGTCGTCGCGCTCCCAGGTCCCCATGCCCGCCCAAGTCACGATCCGGGCGGATTGTTCGGTCCCGATGTCCGATCCGGAGCCGGCGGTTCGTCGTCGTGGTAGGAGGGGGGCGACCGGCGCCTCCCCCGACACCGAGGAGATACCCGTGCACTACCTGGTCCTGCTCTACGGCGACGAGAACACCAGCGCCGCCCCCGGCACCCCGGAGTGGGATGCCGACATGGCCGGCTACATCGCCTTCGGCGAGCTGGCCGAGAAGGCCATCCGGGGCGGAGCCGCCCTCCACCTCACGACGACCGCCCGCACCATCCGCAAGAGCGGGGGCGCGGTCACCGTCAGCGACGGCCCGTACGCCGAGACGGCCGAGGCGCTCGGTGGCTACTACCTCCTGGAGGCCGACAACCTCGACGACGTCATCGAGATGGTCCGCCACATCCCCGCCACCCAGCACCCGTCGGGGGCGGCGGAGATCCGGCCGATGGTGATGGCCCAGACGGCGACCTCGGAGGACCAGAAGGACACCTGGCTCGCCACCATCCACGGGCCCGAGACGATGGCCGAGACCCCGGGCTCGCCCGAGTGGGAGGCAGGGGCGGCCGAGCACCGCGCCTTCGGCGAGGCCGCCGGCGACGCCATCCGCGAGAGCGGGGCCGTCCACCCCGCCGCCTCGGCCACGACGGTGCGCGTGCGCGACGGCGAGGTCGTCGTGTCCGACGGCCCGTTCTCGGAGGTGATCGAGGTGGTCGGCGGGTACTACGTCCTCGGCGGCACGCCGGAGAGCGTGCTCGACACCGCCCAGAAGATCCCGCTCCCCGACGACGGCGCCGTCCAGCTGGTCCCGATCATGGATCTGAGTGGCGGCTGACGACGTCGTCGCCGACGTCTTCCGGGCCGAGGCCGGCGCCGCGGTGGCGACGGTCGCCCGGCTCACGGGCGACATCGGGCGGGCCGAGGACGCCGTCCAGGAGGCCTTCGCCATCGCCCTCCGGCGCTGGCCGAGCCAGGGCGTCCCGGCCCGCCCGGGGGCGTGGATCACCACCACCGCCCGCAACCGGGCCCTCGACGGCCTCCGCCGCGAGGGTCGTCGTCCCGCCCGCGAGGAGGCGGCGGCGCGGGCCGCCGTCGCCTCCTTGGAGGCCACCCCACCGATCCTGCACCCCGTCGTGGACGACCAGCTCCGCCTGATCTTCACCTGCTGCCACCCGGCGCTGCCGCGCGACGCCCACGTCGAGCTGACCCTGCGGCTGGTCTGCGGTCTGCGGGTCGCCGAGATCGCCCGGGCCCTGCTGCGGGGCGAGGAGGCGGTCGGCAAGCGGATCCAGCGGGCCAAGGCCAAGGTCCGCACCGCCGGCATCCCACTGCGGATCCCGCCCCCGGAGCTCCTCGACGAGCGGCTCCCGTCGGTCCTCGACTGCACCTACCTGACCTTCACCGAGGGCTACGCCGCGACGGGCGGCGACGACCTCATCCGCCACGAGCTGTGCGACGAGGGCATCCGCCTGGCCCGGCTCGTCGTCGAGCTCCTGCCCGGGCGGGCCGGGGCCGAGGCCCTCCTCGCCCTGCTCCTGCTGCAGGACGCCCGCCGGGCGGGCCGGCTCGACGCCGATGGCGACGTCGTGCTCCTCGCCGACCAGGACCGGACCCGCTGGGATGCGGCCCAGGTGGCCGAGGGCATGACCTGGCTGGAGCGGGCCTCGGTCCACCCCGAGGTCACCGCGTCGGAGGCCGCCTTCCTGTTCCAGGCCGCCATCGCCGCCGAGCACTCGGCCGCCCCGTCGTGGGCGGCGACCGACTGGCCCGCCATCGTCAGCCACTACGACCAGCTGGCCGCCCTCACCACGTCACCGGCGGTGCTGCTCAACCGGGCCGTCGCCGTGTCCTACGCCGACGGGCCGGCCGTGGCCCTGCCCCTGCTCGACGCTCTGGCCGACGATCCCCGCCTGGCCCGCTCGCACCGCCTCGCCCTGGCCCGCGCCGATGCCCTCCGGCGTCTCGGTTCCGCCGCCGACGCCCGCACCGCCTACGAGCACGCCCTCGCCCTCGGCCCCACCGCCCCCGAGGCCCGCCTCATCCAGCGCCACCTCGCCGACCTCTAGCCACCCTCGGGCTCGGGGGCCTCCTCGGGTGCCGCCTCGGGGCGGTCGGGCAGGGGCAGGAGCTCGTGGACGCTGGCGATGCGGTGGGCGCCGGGACCGAGGTCGATGTCGGCGTGGAGGTCGTAGGGGTCGAGGAGCAGGGGGACCAGCCCGGCGGCCCGGGCCCCGGCCACGTCGTAGCGGAGGCTGTCGCCCACGTAGCCGATCCGGCCGGGCTCGACGCCGAGGCCGGCCATCACGGCCAACGCCGGGGCGAAGACGGCGGGATCGGGCTTCTCGATGCCGACGACGCCGCTGTCGACCACGACGTCGACCTCCACCCCGCCGCCGGGGCCCACCTGGCAGCACGACTGGTCGCGCAGGACCGCCTCGACCTGGCCCACGGCGTTGCTGACCACGCCCAACGGCGTGCCCTGCGCCCGCAGCGTCTCCATGGCCGTGATCGTCTCGAGCAGCGGGAACCGCCAGGTGCGGTGGCCGAACACCCGCACGAAGACGGCCAGGGCCTCGTCGACCCGCTCGGCGGGCACCCCGGTGGCGGCGACGTGGGCCCGCAGGTAGTCGAGCCACATCGCCTCCCCCTCCGCCGTCGAGCCGGCGTGGGCCCGCATGCCGACGTAGTGGGCGCGGATCAGCGTCGCCAGGTCGGAGGTGGCGCCGAACCGGGCCAGCGCGGGTCCGGTCGAGAGCGGGTCGGGGACGACGATGACGCCGCCGGCGTCGAAGAGCACGGCGTCGAGCTCGGCGCCGATGCGAGGTGCAGCCATGGCTCAGGGGGTCCAGGCGGGATCGCGGCCCACGACGCCCAGCAACCGGTCGAGCATCGGGGCGTCGGCCGGGACGTCGACCTCGGGGCCGAAGGCGCCCATCTGGCGGCCCATCGGGGCCATGGCGCTCATGCCCTGGTGGGTCGTCTCGATCAACGGGCCCGGCCACGACGGCTCCTGGCCCGTGGCCCGCGCCAGGTCCCAGCCGTGGAGGACGAGCTCGGCCAGCACGATCCCGCCCACGATCGGAGCCGGCATCTCCATCGGGCCCTCGACCCGGGTCGACCCCTCCCACGCCTCGGGCTGCGACCACGCCTCGGCCAGCCCGTCGACCTGGGCGACCAGCGCGGCCCGCCAGGTGGCGGGGTCGGCCGGCACCTGCTCCCCCGCCGGGACGACCTCCTTGCGGGCCGCGCCCACCAGCTGCGGCCCCCGGTGGAGCAGGTGCCCGATCAGCCCGGCGACGTCGTAGTCCTCGCACGGCGTCGGCGCGCCGAGGGCGTCGTCGGGGATGCCGGCGACCACCTCGGCGAAGGTGGCGGCGGCGGGCGAGATCAGGGCGGCGGTCACGGCGCCGACCGTACGTCGT
>DASVEC010000383.1:0-5189 GCA_036380755.1 Iamia sp.
CAGCAGCGCCAGGGCGCACACCACGGCGACGGCGGTGACGACGACCGGCCACGACCGGCCCGAGCCGTCGTCGGGCGCCGGGGCCGGACCGGAGGAGCCGGGCGGTCCGCCCCACGTGGGAGCCATCGGGGCGTACGCCGGCCACTGGTCCGGGGGGTGGGACGGGTACTCGGCTCCGCCCGACCGCAGGCCGGGCTCGGTCGGCGGCGCCTCCGGTGGGCGGGTCGGCCAGTCGGCCACGCCCTCAGCCGCCGTTCTCGGCCCCGTCGGGCGGCGGGGCCGCCGGGCCGCCGGGGGCCGCGACCGGGGCCGCCGGGCCGGTGCCGCCGCGGAAGACGGCGATGGCCTCTCCGTCGGCGACGAGGCTCTGGAAGTACGACGAGACGTGCATCGGGATGCGCACGCAGCCGTGGGACGCCGGGTGGTTCGGGACCGACGGGGCACCGTGCACGGCGATGCCGCCGTTGAAGTACACCGGGCTGTAGAGCACGCCGAGGGCGGCGCGGCGCTCGCCCTCGATGCGGCGCTGGTACCGGTAGTCGCCCTCCGGGGTCATGGCGTCGCCGCAGTACTCCTGGCCGGGCACGGCGTTGGGGCCCGAGCCCTGCTCGCAGTAGGCGACGCCGGAGCCGCTCGAGATGTGGGTCACCAGCTCGAGCTGGCCGTCGCCCCACACCAGGAGGACCTGCCGGTCGAGGTCGACCTCGGTGTGGGTCGGGCCCAGGTCGGGCCGCAGCATGGCGATGGCCGGGGCGGCGGCGATCTGGTCGGCCAGCTGGGGGCTCACCACGCCGTCCTTGCCCAGGCCGTTGAGCGCCTGGAAGGCCCACACGGCCTGGGTGGTCTTGGTGCCGAACTGGCCGTCGGGCTCGCCGGGGTCGAAGCCCAGCCGCTTCAGATCCTCCTGGAGCTTCTGTGTGCGGGGACCCTCGACGCCCGACTGGAGCAGCTCGGGCTCGGTCGAGGGCGGCGCCGTGGTGGTGGTCGTGGTCGGCGCCTCGGTGGTGGTGGTCGTGGCCTCGGTGGTGGGCGGCGCCTCGGTGGTGGAGCCCTCGCCGGCCGTCTCCTCGGCACCGTCGTCGGCCGGCGCGGTGCTGGAGGCGCCGGAGCCATCGGTGGCGGTGGTGTCGCCGTCGTCGCCGGAGCACGCCGACGCGACCAGCAGGAGGGCGACGACGGCCCAGGGGGCAGCGAGGGTGCGGGTCCGGCGCAGGTGCATGCGGGTGGGAGTCTTGCCGACCAGCGGCCGGATCAGCCATCACATGCCGGGGGATCCGTCCCCGATGTGCGATCCTCAGGGGCCGGCGACGGGTGGATTCGTCGCCCTCTCCTGCATCGTGGCCCCCTCGACCCCACCTCCATCGCTGCCGGCAGCCCCGCCGCGCCCACCGGGCGACGGCGTCGACCCCACCGCCGACCGGATGCTGGCCGCCGCCCGGCAGGGCAGCAACAAGGCCTGGGCCGCCCTCATCGAGCGGGTCGACCCCGAGTGCCGGCGGCTCGCCCACCTGGTGCTGGGCGGCCACGACGTCGACCGCACCCTCCTGTCGGCCTACGTCCGGGCCTACCGGGCCCGCCGCAAGGGCCCGCCCGACGCCGTCGTCTTCCTCACGCACCACGTGTGGATCGCCTGCGGCCACGAGATCCGCCGGCACCAGCGCCGCGAGGCCCCGGCGCCCGGGCGCCGCCCGGTCCGCACCGATCGCCGCCCCCGGCTCGGGGCCGACGCCCTGGGCCAGGCCGTCGCCGGGCTCCGCCCCGAGGAGCGGGCCATCTGGGGCCTGGTCGACGAGGCCGGGTTCCCGGTCGCCGCCGTGGCCAAGGCGCTGGGGGTCGACGCCAAGGTCGTCACCACGGTGGCGTCCCGGGTGGCCCGGCTTCTCGACGAGGCGCTGGAGGAGCCCACCGGCGCCATGGAGGTCCTCGGCGAGGACGACGAGGGCCGCCCCGACCTGGGGAAGCTGGGCGAGGACACCTCGGCCGTCATGGCCACCGAGCCCTCGACGATCGAGGCACCCAGCACCGACGAGGCCCCGGCGCCGCCGGAGGACGAGGACGCCGGCCAGCTCGAGCCCGACCCGGCCACGCCGGGGTTCTGGCGGGAGCTGGGCCGCCGGCTCCGGGCCGAGCGCGCCGCGCCCCAGGCCGCACCGCCACCGCCGCTCCCCGGGCCCGGCGACCCGTCGCCGTCGCTCACCGCGGCCAAGGCCCCGCCGGTGGCCATGCAGAAGCGGGCGCCGGCCAAGGTCCGGCGGCGGCGTCCCGACGTGGTCGAGGAGCTGGCCGGCGAGGTCGATCGCCAGCGGCCCCGGCGGCACTGGGCCGGGACGCTGGTCAAGGGGGCGGCCATCGTCGTCGTGCTCGGGGTGCTGGGGGCGGCCGTCACCGCCCTCTACCTGGCCGCGTCGCGGGCCGAGTCACCGGTGAAGGGCGAGACCGTCGCCGACGTCGCCGCCAACAGCATGGAGGTCCTCGGCGACGCCCCGAACTGGTCGGCCACGATCGAGCGCGAGGCGCTGGCCGCCGGGGGCGGCATCGAACAGGCCAGCCTGCGGATCAGCGTCGACTCCGAGGGGTCGTACCGGGTGGAGGACACCACCATCGACCGGATCACGACCTTCGACGCCACCGCCGGGACGCTGCAGGACGTCCTGCCGGGCTTCCCGCCCCGGGCCGAGATCGGCGTGGCCCTCGGACCGCCCGACGGCGGCCCGCCGCGCGACACCATGCCCCTCGACGACCTCGGCATCGCCGCCCGCACGCTCGCGGCCGTCGACGACGAGCCCCCGGTCCGGGCCAAGCTCAACGGCCGGAGCGTCTACCGGCTGACGGGTCCGCTCACCGACGAGATCGACCTGACCTACACCGTCGACGCCGACAGCCTCTACCCCGTGCGCATCACCTGGACGGTGGACGACCAGCAGGTGCGCGAGCTGCGCTTCGCCGACGTCCAGCTCGACACCATCCCCGGCCCGTTCACCCAGGACCTCCCCCCGGGGACGCCCACGGCGACCAACCTCGGCTTCGTCCCGGTGGGCATCACCGAGGTGGCCCGCCGGACCGAGATCCAGCCGCTCACGCCCGACTACCTCCCCTCCGGCTTCGTGGCGGCCGGTGTCGTCGTCAACGAGACCGAGCGGATCACGCAGCTGCGCTACGCCCGGGGCCCGCAGGAGCTGCTGATCACCTTGCGGCCGTCACCGGTCGAGGCCGGCAACGTCTGGGACGATCCCTTCCCCCGGCCCGAGGGCCAGGAGGTCGCCCCCACCGACGTCGCCATCGAGAGCGGGCCCTTCCGGGGCGTCACCGCCCAGCAGGTCGCCGGGCCCCAGGCCCTGCCCTCGCTGTGGGCCGCCGACGGCGAGCTGGCGTTCACCGTCGCCGGCGACGTCACCCCCGACGAGCTGCTCCGGATCGCCCAGTCGCTCCGCAGCGACTGACACACTCCCCTTCCTGGCGCGTCCGGCCTGAGTCGTTCGGCTCAACCGCTCTCCGTCACCTTCAAGCTCGCGCAGAGTGGCCGACGCGAGGGGGGATGGACTTCACGCGCGCCGACGTCGACCATCTCCTCCGGCGGGCGGGGTTCGGCGGGACGAAGGCCGAGATCGATGCCCTGACGACCGAGGAGAGCTGGGCCGCGGTGGTGGACCGGGTCCTCGACACCTCGGCCAGCCCTCCCGACGTGATCCCCGAGGCGGTGGAGAACCGGGAGGACCAGTGGTACCCGCCGTGGGTCGCCTCGGTGCAGTACTGGATGGACCGGATGGCGACGTCGCCGACGCCGATCGTCGAGAAGATGACGCTCTTCTGGCACGGCATCTACGTGAGCAGCGTCGAGAAGATGGTCTCCCGGCTGATGTTCAAGCAGATCAGGACCTACCGGGCCCTCGCCCTGGGGGACCTCCACGAGCTGGCCCAGGCCATGGCCACGACGCCGGCGATGCTGATCTACCTCGACAACGAGTCGAACGTCGTCGGCAACCCCAACGAGAACTTCGCCCGTGAGCTGATGGAGCTGTTCCTCCTCGGCCAGGGCCACTACACCGAGGCCGACGTGGTCGACATGGCCCGGGCGTGGACCGGCCACGGCTACGACAGCGTGGGCGAGACCTACATCTGGTATCCGGGGCGCCACGACAACGGCCAGAAGACGATCTGGGGCATGACCCGGAACTGGGACGGGCCCGAGACGATCACCGAGATGGTGCGGGGCTCCAAGCAGCAGGCCTGCGCCCGCTTCATCGCCACCAAGCTCTGGGCCTTCCTCGCCGGGCCGGCCCCGGGTGCGGCGGTGATCGACGACCTGGCCGCCGCCTTCGTCGCCGCCGACATGGAGATCAAGGAGCTGGTGCGGGCCATCTTCCTGCGGCCCGAGTTCCGCTCGCCGGCGGTGAAGACGGGTCTTCTCCGCAGCCCCGTCGAGTGGATGGCGGCGACGATGAAGGCGCTGGGCCTGCCGGCCAACGTGGCCCGGCCCGAGTGGTTCGCCGAGCGGGCCGGCCAGTACCTCTACGCCCCGCCCAACGTGGGCGGCTGGCGGGCCAACGAGGGATGGGTGGCCACCTCGACGACGTGGGGCCGCGGCGCCTTCGCCTCGCACTGCCAGTGGCAGGCCCGGGACCGGGGCGTGTTCGCCGGGGCCGGCTCGATGACCCCGGTGGCCGCCGCCCAGATGGCCTTCGACCGCTTCGGCATCGCCGATCCGTCGCCCTCCACCCGCGCCGCGGTCGAGGCCTACGTCCGCGGCGAGCAGACGGCCCGCCGGGGCTGGGCCATCCAGCCCGGCCTGGTGGTGCTGATGATGATGTCCCCCGACTTCCAGGCGGCCTGACCATGCCCGATCTCGAGTACGAAGAGATCCAGGAGCTCCTCAGCCTCCCGGCCGAGGCGATCCCGGGCCAGGTCGCCCGGCGCCGGTTCCTGCAGGGGGCCCTCGCCGCCGCCGCCGGCACCGCCCTGCTCCCCTCGTGGATGGATCGCATGGCCGCCGCGGCCACGCCGATCGGCCCTCGTGACGGCGTGCTCGTCGTCCTCCAGCTGGGCGGGGGCAACGACGGCATGAGCATGGTCGTCCCGACCTCGTCCCACGCCGACAACGGGCGCTACCGCACTCTGCGCGGCGGGTTGGCCGTGACAGCGCCGCTCACCCTGGCCGACGGGCTCGGCCTGCACCCCCGGCTGCCCAAGCT
>DASVEC010000384.1:0-7482 GCA_036380755.1 Iamia sp.
GGCGTTCGAGGGCGAGGACCCCGACGTGATCATCGTCGAGGGCCAGGGCGCCCTGAGCCACCCCGCCTACCTGACCTCGACCTTCATCCTCCGGGGCGCCCGCCCCCAGGCGGTGGTGCTGCAGCACGCGCCGGGCCGGAACCGGCTGGGCGACTTCGGCGCGGTGACGATGCCGACCCCGGCCTCCGAGATCGCCCTCATCGAGACCTTCGCCCCCGGGACCCGGGTGATCGGGATCACCATCAACCACGAGAACCTCGACGACGAGGGGGTCGGCGCGGCGATCGAGACCTATCAGGCCGAGCTGGGCCTGCCGGCGACCGATGCCCTCACCCGCCCGCCGGCCGACCTCGTGGCCATGATCCTCGCCGCCTTCCCGGAGCTGGAGGCCGCCGTCCACGTCAAGGCCTGATGGCGGGGCCGCGCATCGAGGTCGACCTGGACAAGGTCGGCCACAACGCCCAGAGCCTCGTGAGCCGGCTGGCCGCCCGGGGGATCGCCGTCACCGGCGTGACCAAGGCCGTGCTGGGCTGGCCGGAGCTGGCCCGGACCCTGCTGGCGGCCGGCGTGCAGGGGCTGGGCGACTCGCGCCTGGGCAACGTCGAACGCCTCCGGGCCGCCGGGGTCGACGCCCGCATCACGCTCCTGCGCTCGCCATCGGCGGGCGACGCGGCGCGCGTCGTGACCGGCGCCGACGTCAGCAGCAACAGCGAGCCCACGGTGATGAGGGCCCTCTCGGCCGCGGCCGAGCGGGCCGGCGTCCGTCACGGGATCCTCCTGATGGTCGAGCTCGGCGACCTGCGCGAGGGCGTCCTGCCGGCGGACGTCGAGCCGGCCGCCCGCCTGGTGCGGGACCTGCCCGGCCTGGTCCTGCACGGTGTCGGCGCCAACCTCGCCTGCCAGAGCGGCATCGGGCCCGACGCCGCCAACATGGGCCAGCTCGGCCACCTGGCCGCGGTGGCCGAGGCCCTGTCGGGCGAGCGGCTGGCCGTCGTCTCCGGGGGCGGGTCGAGCAACCTGGCCTGGGCGCTGAGCGGGGCCGACGTCGGTCGCATCGACGACCTCCGGCTGGGCGAGGGGATCCTGCTGGGGCGTGAACCCCTCCACCGCGACCCCATCGAGTGGCTCCACACCGATGCCTTCACCCTCGTCGGCGAGGTCATCGAGGCCAAGGTCAAGCCGTCGCGGCCCTGGGGCACCGCGGGGGAGACGGCCTTCGGGCCCGCGCCCCGCCCGGCCGACCGGGGCGATCGCCTCCGCGTCCTCGTCGCCCTCGGCCACCAGGACACCGACCCCGGCGGGCTGGTGCCCCCGGCGGGCATGACGGTGCTGGGTGCGAGCAGCGACCACCTCGTGCTCGATCCCGGCGACCACCGCCTCGAGGTGGGCTCCGAGGTGCGGTTCGGACTCGGCTACGGCGCCCTGGTCCGGGCCATGACGTCCCCGTTCGTCACCCGGGTCGAGACTGCAGTGGCCCGATCGGCCTGACCGGGTCGGCGTCGAGGTCGGCCGGCGGCCGACGAGGCCACCCTCTCCACCGAGGACCTGCTCGACGCGGCCCTGGAGGCCTTCGCCGAGCGGGGCTACGACGGGACGTCGGTGCGCGAGGTGGCGCGCCGCCTGGGGGTCAGCCACAACCTGATCCCACAGCGGGTGGGATCGAAGGAGACGCTGTGGTTCGCCGCCGTCGACCACGGCTTCGGCGCCCTCAGCGCCGACCTGGCGGCGACGGCGGCGGCGGGCGCCGGCCTCGACGACGTCGAGCAGCTGCGGGCCCTCGTCACCGCCTTCGTCGCCGCCAACGCCCGGCGGCCGGCGCTGCTGCGGATCATCAACCAGGAGGCGGTGGCCGACGGGCCCCGCCTCGACCACCTCTTCGTGCACTACATCGACCCGGTGCGGCGCTTCGGCGCCGACCTGCTGGCCCGGTTGGAGGCCGAGGGGCGGGTGCGGTCGGGCTCGGTGGGCCTCGTCTACTTCCTGATGACCCACGGGGCCGGTGGCCCGGTGGCCCTGCCGGGGCTGGCGGCCCGGTTCGGCGCCGCCGTCGACCCCCACGACGAGGAGGCCGTGCAGCGACACGCCGAGGCGGCCACGGCGGCCATCTTCGACGGCCTGCTCCTCCCGCCAAATAATTGACACCTGACACGAGGTGGTCGATCCTGGACGGATGATCGACCTGCGCCAGAAGATCCGGGACGACCTGGAGGAGGTGGGCGGGCGTCACGACGAGCCCACGATCTACGACGGGCCCGCCGGCGATCCCGGCCTCGCCGGTGGCCCCGGCAGCCTGTCGTGGGAGATCAACGGCGACCTGGCCAGCGTGGCCGCGGCCGGGTCGGCCGCCATCATCATGGAGGTCCTCCACCCGTCGGTGATGGCCGGCGTCTACGAGCAGTCGTCGTACCGGACCGAACCGCTGGAGCGGGCCCGCAACACCCTCGGCTACGTCCTCCGGACGACGTTCGGCACCACCGATGCCGCCACCGCGCTCATCGGCCGGGTGAAGAAGGTCCACTCCCACATCGAGGGCACCCGGCCCGACGGGGTGCCCTACCGGGCCCTCGACCCGGAGCTGATCGCCTGGGTCCACACCTGCATCCCCTGGGCGATCATGGAGGCCTTCCACCGTCACAACCGGCCGTTGACCACCGCCGAGCGCGATCGCTACCTGGCCGAGCAGGCGCCGATCGGCCTGATGGGTGGGGCCGAGTGGGTGCCGTCGTCGATGGCCGAGCTCGACGCCTACGTCGAGCGCATGCGGCCGCTGATGGCCATGACCGAGCAGACCCGGGAGTTCATCGCCTTCATGGCCGGCGACAGCGACGGCGAGTTCGGCGTCGGCCCCCGCAAGCAGCTGGAGAACCGCCTGGCCCTGGCGGCGTCGATGACCCTGATGCCGGCCTGGGCCCGCCACCTCTCGGGCACCTACCAGCCCGGGCCCATCCGCCGGGCCTACCTCGACCCCATGGCGCGTCTCCAGTACCGCCTCGTCCGCTGGGCCTACCCCGAGATCCCCGGTGCGGCCATGGCCCACCGCCGGGCCACGGCCACCGACCGCTCCACCGCCGCCGCCTAGAGGTCGGCGATCACGGGCGAGGCGAGCCAGTCGCGCGTGGCGGGGAAGCCGCTGTCGCCACCGGCCTGGGGGCGGACGGCCAGCACCTGGTGGATCGAGATGCGGCCGGCCTCGAAGGCCACCGCCGAGCCGGCCATGTAGAGCCGCCAGGTGCGGGCCCGGGCCGGGCCGGCGAGCATCTGGGCCTCGTCCCAGCGGCCCTGGAGGTTGGCGACCCAGGACCGCAGCGTGCGGGCGTAGTGCTCCCGCAGCGACTCGACGTCGCGGACCTCGAGCCCGGCCCGCTGCAGGGTGGTGACGACCTGGCCCACCTCGTGGAGGGCCGAGTCGGGGAAGACGTAGCGGCCGACGAAGCTGCGGTCGTCGACGCCGGCCGCGTCGTCGGGGTTCGACCGGGAGATGGCGTGGTTGAGCAGCCGTCCGCCGGGGGCGAGCAGCCGGGTCATGGCGGCGGCGTAGGTGTCGGCCTCGTCGGCGCCGACGTGCTCGAACATGCCCACGCTGGCGATGGCCGGGAACTCGGGCTCGTCGAGGTCGCGGTAGTCCTGGACCCGGATCTCGACCCGGTCCTCGAGCCCCGCCTCGACCACCCGCTGGCGGGCGTAGGCCGCCTGCTCGGGCGAGAGGGTGATCCCGAGCGCCTTGGCCCCGTGGTGCTCGGCGGCGTGGATGACGAACGATCCCCAGCCGCAGCCGATGTCGAGCACCCGCATGTCCCTCTGGAGGCCGAGCTTGCGACACACCAGCTCGTGCTTGGCGGCCTGGGCGGTGGCGAGGTCCTCCACCCCGTCGGTCCAGAAGGCACAGGAGTAGGTCATGGCCGGGCCGAGCACCAGCTCGTAGAAGTCGTTGCCCACGTCGTAATGGTGGCGGACGGCGCTCGAGTCGCGCCGGCGGCTGTGGCGACGGTGCCTCCCCAGGCGGGCCTCCTCGGGCGGGGCGGGGAGCGGCGGGCCCAGCGCCCCCAGCTCGCGCATCGAGCGCAACAGCGGGCCGACGTCGCCCAGGCGGGGGCCGACCCGCACGTGGTCGGTGGCACCGCCGAGGACGTCGCGCACGGCCAGCAGGTCGAAGATGTCGCCGTCGACGTCGATGTCGCCCACGATGTGGGCCCGGGCCAGGCCCAGCTCGCCCGGGGCGTAGAGGATGCGGCGCAGGGCGTCGGGGGAGCGGACCACGACGGTGAGAGGCGCCCGCTCGGACGCGGTGGCGGCACGGGCGCCGACGGGTTCGTCGGCCTCGACGCGGGAGCCGTCCCACGCCTCGAGGGCGAAGGGCAGGGCGCCACCGAGCAGACGGCGGACGATGGGGGCGAGCAACGGTGCGGCGTCGGCCATGGGGGACCTCCCGGCGGGACATGACAGTTCTACGACCGTCCGTCGTCGTTGTGAACCCTTCACCTACGAGTGTGATTCCCGACACGGAAGTCCAGGTGGTGCGGCCACGCATCCTGGGTAGGGGAGTCCACCGTGTGTGGAGTCGCAGGTGAGGTCCGACTCGACGGCCGGGCCCCCGATGTCGCCGCCGTCGCCGCCATGGCCGAGGCCATGGCCCGGCGAGGACCCGATGCGACCGGCACGTGGGCCCAGGGCCGGGTGGCCCTCGGTCACCGCCGCCTGCGGATCATCGACCTGAGCGAGTACGGGGCCCAGCCCATGGTCGACGCCGAGCTGGGCCTCAGCGTCTGCTTCAACGGCTGCATCTACAACTACGAGGCCCTGCGGGACGAGCTGATCGGCCACGGCTACCGCTTCTTCTCCCACAGCGACACCGAGGTGCTGGTCAAGGCGTACCACCGCTGGGGCGACCGCTTCGTCGAGCGGCTGCACGGGATGTTCGCCTTCGCCATCGTCGAGCGCGACACCGGGCGGGTCCTACTGGGCCGCGACCGCCTCGGCATCAAGCCGCTCTACCTCGACGAGACCTCCGACCGGGTCCGCTTCGCCTCGACCCTCCCGGCGCTGCTGGCCGGCGGCGGCGTCGGCACCCGCATCGACCCCGTCGCCCTCCACCACTACCTGTCGTTCCACTCGGTGGTGCCACCGCCCCTGACGATCCTCGAGGGCGTGAAGAAGGTGCCGCCGGCGACCCTGGTGGCCTACGAGCCCGACGGCCGCCGCACCGAGGACGTGTACTGGCGTCCGGACTTCACCCGCCACCACGATCGGGCCACGTGGACCGAGCGCGACTGGGAGGACGCCGTCCTCGACGCCCTCCGTCTCGCGGTCGAGCGCCGCCTGGTCGCCGACGTGCCGGTGGGCTGCCTGCTGAGCGGTGGCGTCGACTCCAGCCTCATCGTGGGCCTGCTGGCCGAGGCCGGGCAGCACGGGCTCCAGACCTTCTCGATCGGCTTCGAAGCGGTCAACGGCGTCGCCGGCGACGAGTTCGGCTACAGCGACATCGTCGCCGAGCGGTTCGCCACCGATCACCACCAGATGCGGATCGGCGCCGACCGCATGCTGCCCGCCCTCACCGAGGCCATCGCGGCGATGAGCGAGCCCATGGTCAGCCACGACTGCGTCGCCTTCCACCTGCTGAGCCAGGAGGTGGCGAAGCACGTCAAGGTCGTGCAGTCGGGCCAGGGCGCCGACGAGGTCTTCGCCGGCTACCACTGGTACCCGCCGATGATGGAACCGGGTTCGCAGAGCATCGAGGGCAGCGTGGCCGCCTACCGGGCCGCCTTCTTCGACCGCGACCCCGACGCCCTGCGGCACCTGGCGGCCGACGGCCAGGTCCCCACCGACGACCCCAGCGGTCGCTTCGTCGCCGACCACTTCGCCGTCGCCGGCGCCGCCACGGGCACCGACCGGGCCCTGCGGCTCGACACCACCGTCATGCTGGTCGACGACCCGGTGAAGCGGGTCGACAACATGACCATGGCCTGGGGCCTCGAGGGTCGGGTGCCGTTCCTCGACCACGAGCTGGTCGAGCTGGCTGCCTCCTGCCCGCCCGAGCTCAAGACGGCCCACGGCGGCAAGGGCGTCCTCAAGGAGGCGGCCCGCCGGGTCGTCCCCGCCGAGGTGATCGATCGGCCCAAGGGCTACTTCCCGGTGCCGGCGCTGACCCACCTGGAGGGCCCGTACCTGGACCTGGTCCACGAGGCGCTCCACGCCCCGGAGGCCAAGGAGCGCGGCCTCTTCCGCCCCGAGGCGGTCGACGCCCTGCTGGCCGACCCCAACAGCCGGCTCACCCCGCTGCGGGGCAACGAGCTGTGGCAGATCGGCCTGCTGGAGCTGTGGCTCCAAGGCCACGGCATCACCGGGCCGGCGGCATGAGGCCCCGTCGCGTCGAGGACGGGTGGGGTCACGCCGAGGCGATCACCACCACGTCGTGGGACATGCCGCCGCAGCACATCCAGGACGCCATGGACCCCGAGGTCGTGCTGGACATGGGCTGGGGGCGTCTGGTCTTCGGCCAGACCTTCTCCGACCACGACCGGCTGGCCGAGGTCCTCGACGACGAGGCCCACGGCCGGCGCGACATCTGCCTCTACCCCCGCGACCCCCACGTGCTCGTGGCCCAGCACCCCCACGAGCTGTTCATCGACCCCAGCTACACCTACCGGCTGCGGTTCAGCCCGGAGCGGACCGTGCGCAACGACGCCCCCGGCGTGGCCGTCCGGCCGATCACCGGTGAGGCCGACGCCGAGGCCGTCAACCGCACCTACGTGCGCTGCGGGATGGTGCCGGCGCCGGTCGAGGTGATCTGGCGCAACCACGCCGAGACCCGCCACGTCGTCTACCTCGTCGCCGTCCGCCCCGACTCCGGCGAGGTGCTGGGCACCGTCACCGGCGTCGACCACCAGCGCTTGTTCTCCGACCCGGAGCTGGGCTCGAGCCTGTGGTGCCTGGCCGTCGACCCGGCGTGCCCCGTCCCCGGGGTGGGCGCGGCGCTGGTCGGTGCGCTGGCCGACGTCATGCGCGACCGGGGCCGGGCCTACATGGACCTGTCGGTGGTCCACGACAACGCCGCCGCCATCGGCCTCTACGAGAAGCTCGGCTTCGAGCGGGTGCCCGTCTACGGCGTCAAGCGCAAGAACGCCATCAACGAGCCGCTCTTCACCGGGGCGCCGGAGACCATCGACGACCTCAACCCCTACGCCCGGATCATCGCCGACGAGGCCATGCGCCGGGGGATCCGGGTCGACGTCCTCGACGCCGAGGCCGGCGCGGTCGAGCACGCGCCGCGACGAGTCGACCATCCGGCGCACCGCCTGGCGGTAGACCTCCTTGCCGGCCATGAACAGGTAGTGCTCCCCGCGCGCCACCGTCTCGGCGCTCGCCGGGGTGCGCGAGCCGCCGGCGGTCACCGCGAGGATGTCGGACAGCTCGCCGTCGCTGCCGAGGTCGAAGGGGCCGACGACGCCCGGCTCGTCGGGCTCGCCGGCGCGCAGGACGATCGCG
>DASVEC010000385.1:0-2535 GCA_036380755.1 Iamia sp.
GGGGCCTACCTCCGCCGGGCGGTGGTGAACGGCGCCGCCCAGCACCACCGGCGCCGTCACCGCGACCAGGCCGTGATGCAGCGCCACGGCCCCGACGACACCACCGCCGCCCCCGAGGACGAGTACCTCGCCGACGCCATCGCGGCCCTGCCGTTCCGGCAGCAGGCAGTGGTGGTGCTGCGGTTCTGGGGCGGGCTGTCCGAGCGCGAGATCGCCGCCGCCGTGGGCTGTCGCCCGGGGACCGTCGGCCCGACCCTGACCCGTGCGCTGCGCCGCCTGCGCGCCGCCCTCGACGCCCCGCTGGAGACCTGATGACCACCGACCTCGACGAGCGCATCACCCGCGTCCTGACCGCCCGGGCCGACGCCCTGACCGTCACCCGCCCGCCGCTCCCCGACGCCGCCGCGCGGGTGCCGATCCGGTCCCGGCGGCCCCTCCTCGTGGCGGCCGCCGTCCTGGTCGTCGCCCTCGGCGCCGCCGCGGTCGCCGCCACCCGGTCCGACGAGGGCGGGACGGTCGACGTCCGCCCGGCCGAGGAGGCGACGACCACCACCACGGCCCCGGCCGAGGTGCCCGTCGTCGACCCCTCGTACCTCCCGGAGGGGTTCTCGGCGGACCCCACGACGATCGTGGCCCCCGACCGGCAGGCGTCGGTCACGACCTTCGTCGCCGGCAACCGGGCCATCGAGGTCGCCCTGGTCCGCACCACGCGCACCCCGGACCTCGAGACCGCGCTCGACGCCCGCCGCACCGTGGACATCGTCGCGGCCTACGCCGCCGGCGGCTCGGTCCCGACCGGCACGGGGCTCCCGGCCACGCCGCTGGCCGACGATGTCCTCGGCGCCGTCACCGCCCTCCCGCAGCGACCGTTCCCGGTCCAGGCCCACGCCCAGCCCGGCGACGACCCGTACCTCCTCGGCCTCACCGCCACCCCCGGCCCGGGGCAGCCGACCGACCTCTCCGCCGTGGCCTTCCGGGCCGATGTCGAGGTGCGCCTGACCGTCCGCGGCGTCCGGCTCGACGAGGCGCTCGCCGTCCTCCGCGGCCTCGACGGGCCCGGTCTCGCCCCCCGAGCCCGCCCCGACGCCGCGCCGCTGACCGCCGCCCCGGTGCCCGCCGGCACCGACGTCGCCCAGGTGGGCCTGACGTCGCTCCCGGAGGGCTGGGCCATGGACGGGGTGTTCACCGACGCCGCCGCGGCGATGGTGACGTTCGCCCCCGCCGGCGGTGCCGTCGACCCCGAGGCGGTGTTCGAGGCGCCGCCGACCCTGACCGTCACCCTCGAACGCAACGAGCCGCTGCCGGAGGAGGCCGACGCCCTGGCCTCCGGCGACGACGTCGCCATCGCCGAGGCGTTCTCCCGGTCGACCGCCATGCCCTGGGCGACGGGTGGCGAGCGGCGCGTCCTGCGGGTCGGCGAGGTCGTGGTGGTGCTGGCCACGGGCACCGTCGACGGAAGCACCGTCGCCGACCTCGCCACGACCCACGAGATCACCTGGGCCAATGCGTTCCTGGGTCCCGACCTCGCCCTCGAGATCAACGCCCAGGGGCTCGACGACGCCGCGCTCACGGACGTGATCCGGGGTCTGGTCGTCATCACCTGAGCGGCGTCGTCCCCCCACTACGGAGAGTGGCATCGGCGGAACGAATCCTTGACCTGTCGGGCGTCCCGTTCTACGGTTCGCCGGAACTCGGAGGTCCCGCCCGACGGCGGGACTCGCTTCGCGACGCGCGGGTTGCTCTCGGTGCACGTCGACCCCTAGTGTGGTCCGTTGCCGTGACTGTCTGCCCCGCCCCTCCGACCCTCGGCACCGGGTGCGGGCGCGCCAGCACGGCCTGCGCCGCGTGATCACCATTCTTCTCTGAGGAGAGGCCTTGTCTGCCCGACCCACCATTAGGGATCGTTACTCCTTCGCGAACCTCGACGAGGTCCTCGAGCTCCCCGACCTGATCGCCATCCAGCGAACCTCGTTCGCCTGGTTCCTGGCCCAGGGTCTGGCCAACACCTTCCGGGACATCAGCCCGATCAAGGACTTCACCGAGACGCTCCAGCTCGAGCTGGAGTTCGATCCGGAGGACGAAGACCTGCGCCCCGAGCCGAAGTTCTCGGTCGAGGAGTGCAAGGAGAAGGACATGACCTACGCCGCGCCGATCTTCGTGCGCGCCCGGTTCATGAACCAGAACACCGGTGAGATCAAGGAGCAGACCGTGTTCATGGGGGACTTCCCCATGATGACGGAGAAGGGCACCTTCATCATCAACGGCACGGAGCGCGTCGTGGTGTCGCAGCTCGTCCGCTCGCCCGGCGTGATCTTCCAGCCCGGCGAGCGCTTCCGCCTCCGCAACCTGTCGAAGCACCAGCTCGTCACCGGCACCATCCACCCCTACCGCGGCGAGTGGATCGAGTTCGACGTCGAGCAGAAGCCCGGCAAGGACGTCACCGCCGGCACCCGGGTGGCCCGCAAGCGCCGCCTGAGCCTGTTCGTCCTCCTCCGCGCCCTCGGCTACGACGAGGAGCAGGCCCCCGGCTTCCTC
>DASVEC010000386.1:0-2360 GCA_036380755.1 Iamia sp.
CAACGTCCACCCCGACAGCCCGGCCGCGGCCCGCACCGCGGGGTGGCGCAGCCGGGGGCGGAACCGGATGCGCACCCCGGCCCGGCGGAGGGCGGGGAGGAGCGAGATGGCCATGGCGGCGATGCCGCTCGTCGTGCCCAGGCCCAGGAGCACCAGCAGGCCCTTGTCCGAGTCGACGTCGTCCAGGCCCAGCTTCCCGCTCCCGCTGGTGCCGGCGATGGCCAGCACGGCGACCACCACGACGTTGTTGAGCACCGGCGCCCAGGCCGCGGCGAAGAACCGGCGGCGGGCGTTGAGGAGGGCGGAGCCCAGGGCCATGCACCCGTAGAAGAAGACCTGGGGCACGAAGAGCACGCTCAGGAAGATGCCGACCCGGAGGAACTGGTCGCGGTCGGCGCCGTCGACGTTCTGGCCGTAGAAGAGGATCAGCAGTGGCGCCACCACGAAGGCGATGACCGTCAGGGCCCCGAGGGCTACGAGGGTCACCGACACGACGGCGCTGGTGGCGTCCTCGTCGTCGGTCTCCAGGTGCTGGGTGAACAGCGGCACCAGGGTGGCGGTGAGGATGCCGCCGAGGATCAGCTCGTAGACGATGTTGGGGGTGTTGTTGGCCAGCAGGTAGGCGTCGGCCAGCCGCTGCGAGAGCAGGTAGACGGCGAGGAGGCGGGCCACCCCGGTGACCCGCGACAGTGCCGTGCCGGCCGCGACCACCAGGTTGTCCTTGAGCAGGCGGCGGCCACCGGACGGCGCCGACGGGGGAGCGGGCGCGGCGGGGGGCGCGGCCGGTGTCGGCGCTGTGGTGCGCCCGCCGCGGGGCATGCGGGGCGGGGGCGGGCCGATCCGCGGGGCGCCCGGGGCCTTGGTCGGCGCGGGCGCCGGGGGCACGGTGATGCTGACGGTGGGCGCGTCGAGCAGCTCGGGTGCGGGCCGGGGCTCGGCGACCCGCCGCCGGATCATCCGGGGCGGTGGCTCACCGATGGTGAAGACCGATGTACCGCCGATCAGGCCCGTCGTCGAGCCCTCGGCCGCCGCGGTCATCGAGCTCTGGCGGGCGGCCTCGACGTCGGCTCCGAGGTCGGCCACGTCGCCCAGCACCTCCGACCAGTGCGGTCGGGGCTCGTCGCCTTGACCCTCGCTCACGCGGTCGCGGCCTGGCCGCCGCCGGCGGCACCGGCCTCGTCGAGGGCGAGCCGCAGGGACTCCATCTCCGTGACGATGCCCTCGACGTCCCCGCCGACCGCCGAGGCGTGGGCGGCCGGACCGGTGCCGGTGGACAGCTCGATGGCCCGGGTCACCGACTCGTCGAGCCGGGCGTCGAGGAGGCGCAGGGTGGTGACGGCGTCCTCGATGACCGCCTGCATGCGCTCGGCCGTGGCCAGCTGCGAGCGGATGGCGTCGGCCACCTGCGCCGCCCGCGGGTCGGGGCTGGCCGCCTGGCGGGCCTCGGCGTCGGCCAGCTCGGCGGCGAGGGTGTCGGTGTCGACCCGGGACCGTGCCGCGGCCAGCGTGTTGCCGCGGCGGGCGACGCGCCAGGTCTCCTGGAGGCCGTCGTCGAGCCGGTCGCCGATCTCGACCAGACGGTCGCGCAGGGGGCCGGCGTCCATGGCCCGGACGGCCTCGTCGAAGCGCCGGCGGGCGGCCACGGCATCGGTGACGAACCGGCGCCACGGCTCCTGCACGGCGAAGGGGTCGATGCCGGCCAGGGGCGAGGAGTTCCGTGGCACCGCCGCCAGCACCCGGCCCCCGTAGGCCAGGCCGGCCGCGACCACCCCGGCGACGACGCCGAGCGGCAGGCTCAGCGGCGCGGTGGCGACGATGCCGACGGCCGCGGCCCCGCCGGCGAGCAGGATCGAGCTGGGCGCGGTGACGGCCCGGGCGACGGGAGGCGACCAGAACCGGTCTCGGAAGCTGCGCCGGGCCACGTCAGAAGTTGCTCACCACGGCGGCGAAGACCCGGTCGATCGTGGCCGGGTCCCGGGCGTCGTAGAAGGTGGAGTTGCTGGCCTCGGCGATGCGGCGGAGCACGGTGGTGTCGGCGCCGTCGCCGTAGGCGATGGGGAAGATGCGGATCGGCTTGGCCAGCTCGCCCGAGGTGCTCTCCCGCAGGCTGGAGATCAGATCGTTGAGCTGCTGCTCGTCGTCGTCCCGGTCGCCGTCGTCGTTCTCGCCGTCGGACAGCACGATCACGGCGTTGATCCGGAGCGGGTCGTAGGCCTCGACCGCCTCGTCGAAGGTGGCCTGGGTGACCTCGTAGAGCGGTGTGCCCTCGCGGGGCAGCTGGGCCTCGATCTGGTTGCGCAGGCCCTCGCGGTTGGCCGCCACGGGTTCGGGTTCGGCCAGGTCGACGAAGGACTCGGTGC
>DASVEC010000387.1:0-11221 GCA_036380755.1 Iamia sp.
GTCGTCACCCGCGAGTCGCTGTCGGAGCTCACGAGCGCGGTGGCCATGAGCCGCTGCGACGACAAGCGGCTGACCCGCCGGATCGTCTCCGAGGCCGGCATCACCGTGCCGCGGGGCCGGCTGGCCACCTTCGACGACGGCGATGTCGCCTTCCTCGACGACGTCGGCGACGTCGTGGTCAAGCCGGTCCGGGGCGAGCAGGGCCTGGGCATCACCGTCGGGGTCGAGTCGCCCGAGGGCCTGAAGGTCGCCCTCGACCGGGCCCGGGAGCACTGCCCCGACGTCCTGGTCGAGGAGCGGGCGCCCGGCGACGACCTGCGGCTGGTCGTGATCGACGGCCATGTCGCCGCTGCCGCCGTGCGCCGCCCGGCCGAGGTGGTCGGCACCGGCGAGCACACCGTCCGCGACCTGGTCGTCGCCCAGAGCCGGCGGCGCGCGGCCGGCACCGGCGGCGAGGCCCACATCCCCCTCGACGAGCTCACCGAGGCCACCGTGCGGGAGGCCGGGTGGGAGCTCGACGACGTCGTGCCCGAGGGCACCCGCCTCCGCGTCCGCCGCACGGCCAACCTCCACACCGGCGGCACGATCCACGACGTCACCGCCGAGGTCCACCCCGACCTCCGTCAGGTGGCGATCGTCGCCGCCGAGGCCATCGGCATCCCCGTCACCGGCATCGACCTGCTCGTGCCCGACGTGACCGCCCCCGACTACGTCTTCATCGAGGCCAACGAGCGCCCCGGGCTGGCCAACCACGAGCCGCAGCCCACCGCCGCCGCCTTCGTCGACCTCCTCTTCCCCACCAGTCCCGGCCTCCCCTGGGCCTGGACCCCCGAAGGGACCCCATCCCCATGAGCGATCCACCCACGTCAGCGGTCGCGGCTCTGCCCTTCGACGAGAAGTGGACCCTCGACCTGCTGCTGGAGCTGCTGCGCACACCCAGCCCGTCGGGCCGCACCGATGCCGTGATGCAGCTCGTCGGCGACGTCCTCACCGACCTCGGGCTCGACTTCGCCCTCACCCGGCGGGGGTCGCTGCTGGCCGAGCTGCCGGGCCGGTCGGCGGGCATCGACCGGGCCCTGGTGGTGCACGCCGACACGATCGGGTGCATGGTCCGGGCCCTCAAGGACAACGGGCGGCTCGAGGTCGTCCAGGTCGGCACGTTCAGCGCCCGCTTCGCCGAGGGCGCCCGGGTCAAGGTCCTGGGCGACGACCACAGCCGCACCTACACCGGGACGATCATGCCGTTGAAGGCCAGCGGCCACGCCTTCGGCGACGAGGTCGACACGCAGGGCATCGGCTGGGAGCACGTCGAGGTCCGGGTCGACGAGGAGGTCGACGACCGGGCCGGGCTGGAGGCGCTCGGCATCCAGGTCGGCGACTTCGTGGCCCTCGACGCCAGCCCCGAGATCACCCCGTCGGGCTTCATCGTCAGCCGCCACCTCGACGGCAAGGCCGGGGTGGCCGCCGCCCTGGGGGCGGCGCGGGCGGTGGTGTCCGGCGCGGTCGTGCTGCCCCACCGGGCGTCGCTGCTCGTCACCATCGCCGAGGAGATCGGCCAGGGCGCCAGCCACGGGCTCGACGCCGACGTGGCCGAGATGATCTCGGTCGACAACGCCGTCTGCGCCCCGGGCCAGCACTCGATCGAGGACGGCGTCACCATCCCGATGGCCGACATGACGGGGCCGTTCGACTACCACCTCACCCGCCGGCTCTGCCGGCTGTGCGAGGACCACGACATCCCCTTCGCCCGCGACATCTTCAAGTGGTACCGGTCCGACGTGGCCGCGGCGCTGGAGGCCGGCGCCGGCACCCGGGCCGCCCTCGTCGCCTTCGGTCTCGACGGCAGCCACGGCTGGGAGCGCACCCACGTCCGCTCGATCGAGGCCGTCTCCGACCTGCTCACCGTGTGGCTCCAGACCCCGCTGACCTTCGCCCGCTGGGACGCCAGCCCCACCGGCGCCCTGGAGGACTTCCCCTCCAGCCGCCAACCCGCCCCCACCGAGCAGTGGGGCAAGCTCGACTAGGCGCTGGCGGCGGCCTGGTTCATGCGGTCCATGCGGTCGAGGTGGGAGTCGCCGATCAGCATGGAGTGGAGGCGGCGGTACGGGTGGCGCACGTCGAGGTGGGCGGGGCCCACCGTCGGCGGGTAGGCGAGCAGCTCCTCGACGTCCCAGGCGATGGCGAACAGGCGGCAGCGGTCGAGCTGCTCGGCGGCCGAGAACAGCTCGGGGTAGGCCTCGGCCAGCCAGTACGGCACCTCGGCGTAGTCCTCGGCGTGGGTCTGACCGGCGTAGGTGGTCGGGACGTGGAGGTCCGGATAGGCGCAGAACCGGAGGAAGACGTCGAGGTCGAGGTCGCGGGGCGCACCCCGGGCCCACTCGAAGTCGAGGATGGCCTCCAGCCGCTTCTTGCTCGGGTCGTAGAGGACGTTCTCGAAGCTCAGGTCGCCGTGGATCAGCGTCCGGGACGTGAACGGCTCCAGGCACCAGGCGAGGCCCTGCACCATGGCGCTGAGGTCCTCGGCGAAGCGCCGGTCGACGTGCTCGAGCCGCCCGACCCGATCGATCGACACGATGAGGCGGGCCACCGCCATGGTGCCCGAGGGTGCCGGGTCGAGCAGCTGGGGCAGGTGGCGCAGCGGGGCGAGGGCGGGGACCTGGGTCGTGTGGATCAGCCGCAGGCGGTCGGCCAGGTCGCGGATCGCCTGGCGGCGCTCCTCCTTGGTGAGCGACGGCCACACCCGGCTCAACGGGTAGCCGGGCAGGCGGGCGAGCACGAGCCACTCGCTCCCCATCTCGGCGCCGTAGCCCAGGACCGGCGGGTAGCCCACGGCGTTGGGGAGCACCTGCGAGAGCTGGGCCTCGCGCCGGAGGCGCTGGTCGGGCCGGCAGCTGACGCGGACGACCAGCTCGTCGGTCATCCAGACCTCGTTGTTGACGCTCTCCACCGCCTCCAACGGGACGTTGGGCAGAAGCCCCACGCCGGCCAGGGCGCGTCGGGCGCGCAGCTCGGGTAGCACCGCCCCCCATCGGCCCCCCACAGTCCGGGATGAGGAGTTTCACCACCCTGGGTGGGGTAAATCTCGCTCAATGTGAAGCGAGGACCGCGGCCGACAGCGCGGGCCACAGAGGCTTGGCCCAGGACTCGAACTCGCGGTCGGTGAGCACCACCAGCGCCAGCTCCCGGTGGGGGTCGATCCACACGAAGGTGCCGCTGCGGCCGAAGTGCCCGAAGGTGGCGGGATCGCCGTCGGGGGCGGTCCAGTGGGGCGCCTTGGTGCTCTTGATCTCGAAGCCGAGGCCCCAGTCGTTGGGCGACTGCTTGCCGTACCCGGGCACCAGGCCGTCGAGCCCCGGGATGTGGACCGACCGGGCCGCCGTCACCGTCCCGGGGGCCAGGAGGCGGGGCCGCAGGAGCTCACCCACCCACAGGGCGAGATCGGCGACCGTGCTGATCGCCCCGCTGGCCGGCGAGCCGTCGAGGGCGGTGGCGGTCATGCCCAGGGGCGCCAGCACGGCTTCGGTCAGGTAGGCGGCGGGGGCCAGGTCGCAGGCCCCGGCCAGGGCGGTGCCGAGGACGTTGAAGCCGGCGTTGCTGTAGATCCGGCGGCGCCCCGGCTTGGCCATCTCGCCCCCGTCGAGGCCCAGCCCCGAGGCGTGGCTGAGGAGGTGCTCGACCGTCGCCCCCTCGGGGCCGGCGGGGGTGTCGAGGGCCAGGCTCTCCTCCTCGACGGCCACGAGGACGGCGGTGGCGAACAGCGGCTTGGTGACCGAGGCCAGCCAGTAGGGCCGGTCCAGGTCGCCGTAGGCGTGGCGCACGCCCTCGGGCCCGACGACGGCCGCGGCGGCGTTGGCCACGGGCCACTCGGCGATGACGTCGAGCGGAGAGGCCACTCAGCCCATCCGGTCGAAGAGGGTGGCGGGCTCCTCGCCGGTGGGCTCGTCGAGCAGGAGGACGGCCGGATCGTGCTTGTCGATGTGGCCGATCAGGCCGCGGTAGACGCCGAAGCCGCACAGCCTCCGCAGCTCGGGCGAGAAGGTGCGGGCCACGTCGAGGGGGATGCCGAGCTGCTGGTTCTCCTGCTGGCGGACCCACCCGGCGCAGTAGTTCATGGCCAGACCCATCCGGCGCCGGTCGGTGGTGTTGGCGCCACCGCCGTGCCAGGTCGAGCCGGGCCAGATCAGCACCGACCCCCGCGGCATCTCGGCGGCCACCGTCTCGATGTCGCCGAAGGGATCGGGCTGGTGGTCGGCCTGGTGCGACCCGGGGACGACCCGGGTGGCGCCGTTGGCCGCGGTGAAGTCGGTCAGGGCCCACATCGAGTTGCAGATCACGGGGACGTGGGGGCGGGGGAGCGGGATGATGGCGTCGTCGACGTGGAGGGGCTGGGCCACCTCGCCGGGGTCGATGGCGATCGACGACAGCGACGACACCAGGCTGCCCTTGCCGATCACGCCTTCGATGATCGGGAGGACCGAGGCGTGGACCGGCACCTCCTGGAACACCGGGTCGAGGGCGAGGAGGTTGTAGATCCGGACCGTGGTGTGGCCCTCGAAGGCGTTCTTCGCCGGGACGACCTCGAGGTCCCGCTCGAGCCGGGCCAGGACGTCGTCGAGCCGGTCGAGGAGGTCGGGCTCGATGGCGTCGGGGACGATCGTCCAGCCGTCGGCCTCGACCCGGGCCACGTGGGCCTCGACGTCGATGCTCATCGCTCGGCCGGGAGTCGGACGAGGACATCGTCACGACCGTCGTCGGTGAACGCCAGCCGCACCAGGTGGTCGGCCACGAAGTCCACGCTGTTGAACACGTCGTCCTCCTTCATCTGCACGAACTGGGGGTGCCGGGGGAACGCCTCCGGGCCGCTGGCCCGGATGGTCTCCTGCATGTCGGTGTCGACGACGCCGGGGGCGACGGCGAGGACGCGCAGGCCGGCGCCGGCCTCCTCCTCGGCCAAGGCCAGGCACAGGGCGTCGACCGCGGCCTTGGACGCGGCGTACGGCGCCCACCCGGCGGTGGGGTTGCGGCCCGCGCCCGACGAGATGGCCTCGAACACCCCGCCGGCGGGGCGGCTGCGGACGTGGCGGGCGTAGGCGGCGGCGGTGTGGGCGACGCCCTCGACGTTGATCCGGAACGTGGCCGCCACCTCGTCGGGGTCGTCGTCGGCCAGCGATCCGAGGGGGCCGAGGATCCCGGCGTTGGCGACGCACAGGTCGAGCGGCCCGAGGGCGGCCGCGGCCCCGGCGACCCAGTCGGCGACGGCGCCGGGGTCGGTGACGTCGACCGCGGCGGTGGTGCCGGTGGCTCCGTCCGGCAGCGCCGGCTCGGTCCGGGCGCACAGGGCGAGACGGACCCCGAGCTCGGCGAAGCGCTCGGCGATCCCCGCCCCGATGCCCCTGCTGGCGCCGGTGATGATCGCCGTCCGCCCGCTGACGTCGGGGAGGTCGACACCTGTCACAGCGCCGACCGTAGCCACCTCCGCGGCGAACTCGGGGGAGTAGACGCCCAGAACCGGGCGTCTACTCCCCCGAGTTCGGAGAGGATGGCGGGGTGACGGACGAGCATGCCGCGGACGGGGCCGAGCCCGATCTGCAGAGGGCCATCGAGGCGGTGCTGCGATCGCTGGCGCCGGGCGACGTGGTGACCTACGGCGAGGTGGCCGAGGAGGCGGGCTGGCCGGGGCGGTCCCGGGCCGTGGGCCGGGTCCTGTCGACGAGCGGTGGGTCGTTCCCGTGGTGGCGGGTGGTGAACGCCGCCGGCCGGCTCGTCCCCGGTCACGAGGCCGAGCAGGCTCGCCGGCTGGCCGCCGAGGGCGTCGAGGTCGACGTCGAGAGAGGTCGTGTCCGCCCCGGCTAGCAGGCAGACTGCCGGCCATGGCCCTCTCCGACCACAGCATCAAGACCCTCGACGGCAAGAACGCCGACCTCTCCGCCCTCCAGGGCCAGGCCGTCCTCGCCGTCAACGTCGCCTCCAAGTGCGGGCTCACCCCGCAGTACGCCGGGCTCGAGAAGCTCCAGGCCACCTACGCCGACCGGGGCTTCACCGTCGTCGGCTTCCCCTGCAACCAGTTCATGGGCCAGGAGCCGGGCACGGCCGAGGAGATCCAGACCTTCTGCTCGACCACCTACGGCGTCACCTTCCCGATCATGGAGAAGATCGACGTCAACGGCGACGATCGCCACCCCATCTACGCCGAGCTGACCCGGACCGCCGACGCCGACGGCCACGACGGCGACATCCGCTGGAACTTCGAGAAGTTCCTCATCGGGCCCGACGGCACCGTGCAGGCCCGCTTCGCCCCCCAGGTGGAGCCGGAGGACGCCCAGGTCACCGAGGCCATCGAGGCGACGCTCCCGTCCTGAGCCAAACCTCTGTTTGGGGATTCACAAGCGCACGCCCGTAGGCTTGTGGGCAAGATGACGACGACCTTCGAGCAGCTCGGGGTCGATGGCGCACTGGTCAAGGCGCTCTCCGAGAAGGGGATCGACCAGGCGTTTCCGATCCAAGAGCTCACCATCAGCGATGCGCTGGCCGGCCGCGACGTGTGCGGCAAGGCCAAGACCGGTTCGGGCAAGACCCTCGCCTTCGGGCTGCCCACCCTCCAACGAGTGCCGGAGGCCGAGCCCCGGCGCCCCCGGGCCCTCGTCCTCGTGCCCACCCGCGAGCTGGCCACCCAGGTGTCCGAGGAGCTGATCCCCCTGGGGAAGGCCATCGGACGCCGGGTCGTGGCCATCTACGGCGGGGCCAACATGGGCGGTCAGATCAAGTCCCTGGCCGACGGGGCCGAGGTCGTGGTGGCCACCCCCGGCCGCATGATCGACATGGTCGAGCGCCGCGAGGCCTGGCTCGACGACGTCGAGATCGTCGTGGTCGACGAGGCCGACCGCATGGCCGACATGGGCTTCCTGCCCCAGGTCGAGTGGCTGCTCCGCCACATCAAGGGCCGGCACCAGACGCTGCTCTTCTCCGCCACCCTCGACGGCGCGGTCAAGACGCTGGTCACCCGGTACCAGGAGGATCCCGTCCGCCACGAGGTCGAGTCGGCCACGGTGACGGTCGAGGAGATGACCCACCGGTTCATCGCCGTCCACCAGATGGACAAGTCGAAGGTCATCGCCGCCATCGGCAACGCCTCGAACCGCACCATCGTGTTCACCCGCACCAAGCGCTACGCCGACCGGCTGGTCGACGACCTGCGCGACGAGGGCGTCAACGCCCGGGCCATCCACGGCGACCTGCCCCAGAAGCTGCGGGAGAAGGCCCTGGCCGACTTCATGGCCGGCAAGCTCCCCGTCCTGGTGGCCACCGACGTCGCCGCCCGGGGCATCCACGTCGACGACGTCGACGTCGTGATCCACGGCGACCCGCCCGAGGACCACAAGGCCTACATCCACCGCTCGGGCCGCACCGCCCGGGCGGGCGAGTCGGGCCTGGTCGTCACGCTGGCGCTGTGGAACGAGGAGCTCGAGGTCAAGCGGCTCCAGAAGCGGCTCGGGCTCGACCTGCCCATCACCGAGATGTTCTCCAACGACGCCCGCCTCCAGGACCTCACCTCCTGGGATCCGACGGCTGACGTCGCCTGAGCACCTGACGTCCGCCCAGCGGCGGGCGCTCGGGGCGTACTACACGCCGCCGGAGGTGGCGGCGTCGCTCGTGCGGTGGGCGGGCGACGGACTGGACGCACCCCCGCGGCGGGCCCTGGACCCGGCCTGCGGCGGCGGCGCCTTCCTCCTCGCCGTCCGCGAGGCGTGGCCCGACGCCGAGCTGGTCGGTCTCGACGTCGACCCCGGTGCGGTCGAGGCCTGCCGGGCCGTCCTCCCCGGCGCCGACATCCGCCTCGCCGACGGCCTCGAGGAGGGGGAAGGAGGGTTCGACCTGGTGGTCGGCAACCCCCCGTTCCTCGGCCAGCTGAGCCGGGCCACGGCGCGCGATCCGGAGGCCCGCGGCCGGCTCAAGGCGCGCTTCGGCGCCGCCGCGTCGGGTTACGTCGACACCGCCGCCCTGTTCCTGCTGGCCGGGCTGGACGCCGTCCGGCCCGGGGGGCGGGTGGTCCTGATCCAGCCCGAGTCGGTGCTCGGCACGGCCCACACCGGGACCCTGCGGCGGATCGTCGAGGAGCGGGCGTCGGTGCTCGGGCTGCGGGAGGTCGACCGGCGGGCGTTCGCGGCGCAGGTCGACACCTGTGCCCTCCTGCTCGAACGCCGACCCTCGTCGGACGCCGTCCCGGTCGACGTCGAGCCCACCTGGTCGCCGCTGCTGGCCCGGGCCCGGGGCGTCCCCGAGGTCCGGCTCGACGCCGGCGCCGGCACGATCGCCGAGTTGGCCACCGCCACCGCCGGGTTCCGCCAGCACCACTACGCCCTGGCCGCCCACGTGGTCGAGCACGTCGACGGCCTGGCCCGGGTCGCCACCACGGGGATGGTCGACCCCGGCGCGGTGGCGTGGGGCGAGCGGGCCGCCCGGATCGGGGGCCGGACCTGGCGCCGGCCGGCCGTCGATCTCACCGGCGTCCTTGCCGACGACCCCTCGGTGGCGTCGTGGTTCCGGGCCCGCCTCCAGCCCAAGGTCCTCGTGGCCCCGCAGACCCGGGTCGTCGAGGCCGCCGTCGACGCCGACGGGTCGTACCTCCCGGCCACCCCGCTAGTGGCGGTCGAGCCCCGGTCCGACGGCGCCGACCCGGAGGTGGCGCCCTGGCTGGTCGCCGCCGCCCTCTCCGCGCCGCCGGTGACCGCATGGGCCCTGGCCCTCACGACGGGGACGGCTCGCAGCCGTCAGGCCCTCAAGCTCTCCGCCCGCCAGGTCCTGACCGTCCCCCTCCCGGTCGACGGCGCCCGGTGGCACGCCGCGGCCGAGGGGCTCCGCGCCGGCACGCCCGTCGCCGCCCTGGCCGAGGACCTGACCGCCGCCTACGGCCTGCGCCCCGACGACCCCGTCGTCGCCTGGTACCGCGCCCGGCTCTAGCGGCCGAGGGCGCGCTTGGCCTCGGCGACGATGCCGGCGGCGTCGAGGCCCAGCGAGGCGAGGATGGCGTCGGGCTTGCCGTGGGCGATGTAGGTCGTGGGGACGCCCATGACCCGGACGACCGGTTGCTCGGCCCGGGGCCGGTCGACGGCGACCTCGGCGACCTGGTCGGCCAGAGAGGCGCCGATGCCGCCGTCGCGGTATCCGTCCTCGACGCTGACCACGACCGGGTGGCCGGCGGCGTCGGCGACCAGCTCGGGGTCGAGGGGGTGGATCACCCGCGGGTCCCACACCGTGCAGCTGATGCCCTGCTCCTCGAGGATGGCGGCGGCCTCGGTGCAGGCGCCGAGCATCTTGCCCACGCCGACGAGGCAGACGTCGGTGCCCTGAGCCAGACGGCGGCCCCGGAGGCCGGACCCGACCTCGCCCTCGTCGACCTGCGGGCACGCCGTCTTGGGCCACCGCAGCGAGACGGGCCCGTCGGTGATCTCCAGGGCGTCGTGCAGCTGCTGCTGGAGCTCCTGGTAGGACGACGGGGCGAACATGGTGATGCCGGGCACCTTCGACAGCAGCACCATGTCGAGCACGCCGTGGTGCGACGGGCCGTCGTCGCCGGTGATGCCGGCCCGATCGAGGCAGAACACGACCGGCTGGCCGTGGAGGCCGACGTCGAGGTTGGCCTGGTCGAACGCCCGGGTGAGGAACGTCGAGTAGAGGGCGACCACCGGGCGCAGGCCGCCCATGGCCATGCCGGCGGCCGACGTGACGGCGTGCTGCTCGGCGATGCCGACGTCGATCATCCGGCCGGGGTAGCGCTCGCCGAAGGGCAGCAGACCGGTCGAGTCGGGCATGGCCGCGGTGATGGCCACCACCTCGGGCCGGTTCTCGCCCTCCTTGATGAGGGCCTCGGTGAAGGCGGCAGTGTACGTGCCGGGCTTGGCGACGCCGGGCCCGAAGTCGTGCATCCGCTTGATCGGATCGTTCTCCGCCGGCGGGTGGCCCTTGCCCTTGTCGGTGAGGACGTGGACGACGATCGGCTCGTCGAGCTCGGCCGCGTGGCGCAGGGCCCGCTCGAGACCGGCGACGTCGTGGCCGTCGATCGGGCCCGTGTACTTGACGCCCAGCGTCTCGAAGAACACGGGCGGCTCGACCATCTCGCGCACGCCGGCGAGGGCACCGAGCATGCCCCAGGCCAGGTGGTCGCCGACGTAGGGGACCTTGCGCACCGTCTCCTCGACCCGGGCCCGCGGGCGGACGTAGCGGGGATCGACCCGCACCCGGGACACCGTGTCGGTGAGCCGGCTGACGGTGGGGGCGTAGGACCGGCCGTTGTCGTTGAGGATGATGATGGCCCGCTTGCCCGAGTGGCCCAGGTTGTTGAGCGCCTCGTAGGCCATGCCACCGGTCATCGAGCCGTCGCCGATGATGGCGACCACCCGGCGGCCCTCGCCGTGGTCGGACTCCTGGGCCACGGCCAGCCCGTGGGCGTAGCTGATGATGGTGGAGGCGTGGCTGTTCTCGACCCAGTCGTGCTCGGACTCGTCTCGGCAGGGGTAGCCCGAGAGCCCGCCCGCCTGGCGCAGGTGCTCGAAGTCGGCCCGGCGCCCGGTGACGATCTTGTGGACGTAGGCCTGGTGCCCGGTGTCCCACAGCACGATGTCGCGGGGCGAGTCGAAGACCCGGTGGACGGCCAGCGTGAGCTCGACGGCACCGAGGTTGGACCCCAGGTGACCACTGCCCACGTGGTCGACGGCATCGACGATGAACTCCCGGATCTCGGCGGCGAGCTCGTCGAGCTGGTCGTAGGAGAGACGGCGGAGGTCCGCCGGGCAGGAGATCCGGTCCAGAAGCATCGGCCGCGAGGCTACCGCCCGCACCGGGTGCGGTTGCCGTCGGAGGGGTCCCCGGTCTGGCACGCTGCTTCCGTGCACCCTGGGTCACTCGCTGGCGCTCGCCGACCGTGACCGGTGACCTGGAGGCGCTGGTGCGGGCGCAGCGGAAGGGCTGCGCCATCGGGGGGTCGGCCCTCTACGAGACGGTGCTCGACGCCGTCCTGGCCGATCTCGCCGCCGACGGGGTGTGCCGCGCCGTGCTCGAGCCCTACGCCGCCGAGCCCCACGGGAAGGCGGTGGTCCTGCGGTTCCTCGCTGCCGTGCACGAGCTCGTCCTGTCCGGCGCGGCGCCGGAGCTGGCCGCCCACTACCCGTCGGGAGGGGGCACGCCCGGGCCCGACGTGGGGGCGGTCTTCCTCGCCACGGTGATC
>DASVEC010000388.1:0-3044 GCA_036380755.1 Iamia sp.
CGAGGTGGAGGCCGACGAGGGCGGGGACGTACATCAGCTCCTCGGTGCCGAGCACCAGGACCTTGGCCCCGCGTCGGGCCGATGCCAGAGGCTCGACGGCCGCCGCCACCCGATCGTCGAGCGTGGCCTGGTGCTCGGCCGTCCACCCCGTGCGGGCGGTGGGCGGGCCCAGCTCCAGCTCGGTGGTGGTCACCCTCGGCGGGGTCACCGCCGGCGCGTCCTCGACGGCCGGCAGCGGCGGGGCCTCGCCCACCTCGGCCTCGGCATCGAGCAGCGACACCACCTCGATGGTCGTGCCCAGACGGGCCGCCTCCTCGTCGAGCCGGTCCCGGTCGGCCGCCGACCGCCAGTCGACGAGGGTGGCCAGCACGTACCGATGCCGAGGGAGCTTGTCGTTGATGGCCTCGACCAGGCTGAGGGCGGTCGAGCCGGTGGTCATCTCGTCGTCGACGATCACGACGGGGGCGGCGTCGCCGAGGAACCCCGAGTCGGCGTGGTGGACCTCGTGGTCGACGGCGTGGGAGTGGGCCTCGACACAGCGGACGATCGGGGTCCCGACCGGTCGGCGGGTCGTGTGCGACAGCGGTCCCGGTCCCAGCCGGCGGCGGACGGCGTGACCCAGGGCGGTGGCCGTCTCGGCGAAGCCGATCACGGTGGCCCGCACCGCGGCTCGTGGGGTCGGGGCGACGTCGGCCGGCGAGAGCAGGTCGCCCCCGAGCGCGGCCCGCAGCCGGTCCTCGTCGGCGGTCGGGTCGGTGCCCCCGAGGGTGGCCTCGACCCGGCCGCCGAGGGCCATGCCGGCAGCCAGCAGCGTGGCCGGTGGGACCGACAGGTGCTTGCCCAGCACCGTGGAGACGAACAGCACCTGGCGCTTGGGGTTCTGGCGCCGCCCGACCCGGATCAGGTCGCTGGCGTCGAGGCCGTGCACGCCGCCGGGACGGGCGCGGATCGTCACCGGGGGCGCGGGAGGAGAGCCGAAGGTCGGTCCGGAGCCCACGGTCAGCCGGCCAGCAACGACACGAAGGTGTGGCCCTCGGCCAGCACCCCGAAGGCGGTGGCCCGTCGCTGGACCTTCTTGGCCCACAGGCGATGGGGTGCGCCCTCGTTCATCTTGTTGGAGAACGCCGACTTGCGGGCGCCACCGGCGTTGGTGGAGGTCACCTGCTCGGCGTCGCTCCACTCCTCGAAGGTGACGGCCTGGAGGGCGTTGACGATCGGGATGTGCGACGGGTGGATGGTGGTCTTGCCCCACAGCCCGTTGGCCTGGTCCTTCAGGACCTCCTTGATGAGGCCGTCCATGTGCTCGGCGAGGAGCTGGCCGCGCAGGGCGGGCGACTCGGGTTCGATGCCGAACAGCGACTCGCGCAGCTGGGGCTTCCAGATCCGGAGGTCGCGGGTGAAGTACTCCCACACCGGCCCGGCCAGGGTGAACCCGTCGTGGTCGCGGCCCAGGACGTTGACCATGTCGCCGATGGCGCTGGCCACCGGGCCGATGTCGTAGATCGTCTGGTCGGCGCGGCGCCGGACGCCGAAGTAGCCGCAGAGGTCGCTGCCGCCGATGCGCACGGCCGGCACCCGGTGACGCTGGGGGGCGAGGTGGTTGCGCAGCGCGACCAGCTCCTCGACCCGGGTCTCGGCGGCCACCGCCTGGCGGCTCTCGATGATCGGCATGGCCAGGAGCTGGTGGCCGACGAGGGCAGAGGCCACCTCGAGGGCCTCGAACCAGTTGTCGGCGGCGGCGGCAGTGAACTTGGGCAGGGTGGCACCCACCAGGGCGGCGCCGTCGGCCCCCAGCTTCTCGGCGATGTCGACGAGGTGGGCCGGGGCCCGGGGCCGCAGGAACAGCAGCGGCAGGTCGTCCCAGCCGTCGATCGCCAGCTGGCGGAACCACCGGGTGACGTTGCGCTCGGCCTCGGCGACGTCGTCGTCGCTGATCGAGTCCTCGAGGCAGACGACGGCCGACACCGCCCCGAGCTGCGCCGCGGCGCGGAGCTTCCGGGACAGCTCGACCTCGATCGAGGGTGTGTACAAGGTGGCGCCGAGACCGGCGCCGATCATGGCCGGGGTGTCGTTGGCCGAGATGCCGATGGGCGGCTCGAACCAGAGCTCGTCATCGGTGCGGGGGAAGGGGTTCCGTGGCGTCACGGCGTCTCCTCTGGGGGTCGAGGGACGGGGAGGTCAGTCCTTGCTGCCGGCCCGCCAGTTGAAGCCGAAGGCGTAGTAGTTGTCCGCCTCCTCGGCATGGCGGAAGTACCGCTCCTCCTTCTGGATCACCACCTGGTCCTCCTTGGTGGTGATGAGGGCCACGGCGCAGAAGGTGCGGTTGGCGTCGGGGTTGTCGAGGACGATCTGGGTGAGCTGACCGTCCTGGTCGAGGATGCTCATGTAGCCGCCGACCGTCTGGAAGTCGGGCGCGCCCTCGTAGATCATGGCGAAGACCATCACCCGTTCCAAGTGCTCGGGCTTGACGAGGTAGAGGTTCTCGCCGTCGGCGGCCCCGCCGCTGCGGTCGTCCTTGTCGAGGTGGATCCACGGCGGCCCGTGGGGCGAGCCGAAGTTGCCGCCGAGCGGTTGGATCACGCTCTTGCGGCCGTCCTTGAGCGTGAACATGCAGCCGAGGTCGAGGTCGGGGGCCGAGCTGCGGCCGCTGAGGAAGCCCCGGCGCTTGCCGCCCGAGGCCTGCCAGTTCAGGTTGATGTGGATCGGCTTCGAGGCCTCGCCCTTGCGCAGGCTGACCGAGCGCTGCTCGCCCTGCTTGCTGAGGGTGACCTTGCCCAGGTTGACCGCCGGTGCGGCGGCGGCCGGCGGAGGGGCCGCGGCCGGTGGCGGTGCGGCAGCCGGTGGGGGCGCGGCGGCGGGAGGGGGTGCGGTCGGCGGCGGCGCGCCCGCGCCGAAGGGGCCCGAGGGCGGGATCGCCGTCGGCGGTGGCATCGGCGGGGGCGCGGCGGCCGGCGGGATGGACGTCGGCGGTGGCATCCCCGGTGGCGGGGCCACGGGAGGGGGCCCGGGCGGCGGTGCCGCGGGTGGCGCGGCCGGGGGTGGCG
>DASVEC010000389.1:0-19255 GCA_036380755.1 Iamia sp.
CCGCACCCTCAAGCGCTGGCCGTGGGAGCAGCGGCCCACGTGGGTGACGTGGATCCCGTCGTCCCGCCCGGGGCGCGAGACCTTGCTCGACGCCCTGGCCCACCGCATCGGCGAGCTGGGCAAGCTCCCGGTCGCCACCGCCGTGGTGCGCCGCCGGCCGGGTCCCCCACAGGCCGAGCAGCACAATGCCGCCCACAAGCTCACCAACGTCTGGGGCGCCTTCGCGGTCGAGACGTCCGAGCTGCCCGGCCCCGACGTCCTCGCCGGTCCCGTCCTCGTCGTCGACGACGTCTGGGACTCGGGCTGGACGATGACCGTCGTCGCCGACCTCCTCCGTGCCGCCGGCACCGGTCCCGTCCTCCCCCTGGCCCTCGCCCGGAGGTAGATCGCCCATGTCCGAGATCACCGTGACGGAGCTGCGCACCAACACCGCCGCGGTCCTGCGTCGCGTCCAGCAGGGCGAGGAGATCACCCTCACCGTCCGGGGCAAGCCCGTCGCCGAGGTGGTCCCCATCGGCTCCGCCGGAAGGACGGCCTGACGTTCGAGGAGCTCGTTCGTATTTGGCGGTGTCGATGGGTTCTTGGTGTCAGATGTCGCGAAGACGCGACCGATCCCAACCAGGAACCTGGGAACGCGACCGACGACAACCAAGAAGGCGTTCCTGGTTGCCACAGGTCGCGCCGGGCTGATGGGCATCCACAGGACAAGTCCTCGGTCGCGGCCTCACGGTCTGAGGGGTCAGTCCTCGGCGGGGGTCTTCTCGGACCTCTCCTCGGCGTGGGACTGGATGGCGGACATGACGGCGGCGCCGGCCTCGCCGATGAAGGTCGGCCGGTTCTCGGCCGCCCAGTCGCGGCTGGCGGTGAGCGACGAGGCCGAGCCCTGGAAGGCGGGCATCACGTACCGGGAGAACAGCTCGTAGGAGCGCAGGGTCTCGACCCGGTCGGCCCACTCGTGGGCCATCAGGAGGAAGGCGCCGAACCCGTTCGACTGCTCGGCCAGCCGGGCGATCTGGGCGATGGCGTCGTCGGGGGTGCCGATGACGGCGAAGCCCGAGGCGTTGAGCGCGTCGACCAGGCTGTCGTGGTCGGTGGTGTCGGGGGCGAGGGGGAGGGCGGCGACCCGCTGGAAGTAGTCGACCCAGTCGCCCAGCCCGAAGGCGACGTCCCGGATGGCCTGCTCCCGGGTGTCGGCGATGTGCATGGGGCCGACGAGACGCCACGCCGACCGATCGGCGACGGTGCCGAACTCGGCGGCCCGCTCCTCGACGACGTCCCAGTGGTAGCCGAGGGCGTCGAACCCACCCTGGCTCGTCGCCCCGATCGACAGGAGGCCGGTGCCGAAGCGCCCGGCGGCCCGGGGCCCGGCGGGCGAGATCTGGGCGGCGACGGCGACCTCCATGTGCGGCCGCTGGAAGGGCCGGAGCTGGAGGCGGGCGTCGCGCAGCGTGAACCAGTCGGTCTCGTAGGTCACCGGCTCGTCGCCCCGCAGCAGGAGGAGGATCGCCTCGAGCGCCTCCTCCATCATGTCCCGCTGCCGGGCGACCTCGATCCCCATCATGAAGGCGTCCGACGGCAGGGCGCCGGGCCCGACGCCGAGCATCACCCGTCCCCCCGACAGGTGGTCGAGCAGCACCATGCGGTCGGCCAGCATCAGGGGCTGGTGGTAGGGGAGCGACGACACGCCGGTGCCCAGCCGGATGCGCCGGGTCCGCTCGGCCGCGGCGGCGATGAAGACCTCGGGCGAGGCGATGATCTCGAACCCGGCCGAGTGGTGCTCGCCGATCCAGGCCTCGTCGAAGCCGAGCCGGTCGAGGTGCTCGATCAGCTCCAGGTCGCGCCGGAGGGCGAGGGTCGGGTTCTGCCCGACGGGATGGAACGGGGCGAGGAAGATGCCGAACCGCTGGGGTCCGGACGGGGGAGCAGCCATGGCCCGGCAGCCTGCCCGATCGGCCCGGCGCCCGCTCTCAGCGCAGGGCGGCGAGGGCGGCGCGAGCGAAGGCGTCGCGGCGGGCGGTGACGACCTCCAGCGTGAGGTCGGGACGGCCCTGGGCGTGGAAGTTCGGGAGCCACAGGGCCAGGTCGGGCGGCGAGGCCAGGACGGCGACCAGGTCGCCCCGGGCGACCTCCTCGTCGGGGAGCCGGCGATCGCTCGCCTCCTGCCAGCCGGCGATCACGTCGTCGTGCCCCTCGCCGGCCAGGACGGCGAGGTCCCAGCGCAGCGAGCCGAGGTCGACCAGCGGGTGGCCGACGCCGGCGTAGTCCCAGTCGAGGGTGCCGACGTGCTCGCCGTCGTCCCACAGCGTGTTGCCCTGCCAGAGATCGCCGTGGACGAGGACCGGCGGCCCGGTCGGCGCCGGGGTGGCCGCCACCGTCTCGCGCACCTCGGCGAGGAGGTCGGTCGCCGGAGCGGGGACGGGCAGCGTCGAGAACGGCACGGTGGCGAGCGAGGACGCCCTCTCGGGCAGGACGTCGGTCGGGCCCATGGCGACGGAGTGGATCCTCGCCGCCACCCGTCCGAGCTCACGGGCCCGCGAGGGCGCACCCGGCTCGGGGACCCGGCTCTCGCCGGTGATCCACGACTGCACCAGGACGGGCCGGCTCGCCTCGCCCCCGGTGACGTCGACGGCGAGCACCCGCGGGGCGGGGATGCCGGTCATGGCGCACACACCGAGCGCCGCCACCTCGGTGGCCAGCCCCGTGTCCCCGGGATCGCCCAGCCCCAGCACGGCCCGGCGCGGGAGGTGCTCGTCGCCCAGGTCGATCCGCCAGGGCCCGTGGTCGTCGGCCTGGGGCAGGGCCCTCCAACCGACGATCGGGGCGCGCAGGACGCCCACCGCCCACGCCAGCACCTCCGGAGGAGGCCCGCCCTCCACCGGGTCAGCCGCCGGCGGCGACGAGCTCGGCGATCTGGACCGCGTTGAGGGCCGCGCCCTTGCGGAGGTTGTCGTTGGAGACGAAGAAGGCCAGGCCCCGTCCGTCGGGCACGGTCTCGTCGGCCCGGATGCGGCCCACGAAGCTGGGGTCGGCCCCCGCGGCCTGGAGCGGGGTGGGCACGTCGGTCAGCACGACCTCCGGCGCCGCCGCGAGCGCCTCGCGGGCCTGGGCGGGGGAGAGGGGGCGGGCGAAGCGGGCGTTGATCGAGAGCGAGTGGCCGGTGAACACCGGGACCCGCACGCAGAGCGACGACACCAGCAGGTCCGGGAGGGCGAGGATCTTCTTGCTCTCCCGGCGGAGCTTCTGGTCCTCGTCGGTCTCGTCGAGGCCGTCGTCGACGAACGACCCGCAGTGGGGGATGACGTTGTAGGCGATCGTCTGGGGGAACTTGTTCGGCTCGGGGAAGGTCACGGCCGAGCCGTCGTGGGTGAGCTCGGTGGCCTTGTCGCCCGCCGCCGCGATGTGGGCCGCGAACTCCTCGACCCCGGCGAGCCCGGCGCCCGAGGTGGCCTGGTAGGTCGAGATCACCATGGCCTCGAGCCCGGCCGCGTCGTGCAGCGCCTTGAGCGCCGGCATGCCCGCCATCGTGGTGCAGTTGGGGTTGGCGATGATGCCCTTGGGCCGATCGGCGACGGCGGCGTCGTTCACGCCCGCCACCACCAGCGGGACCTCGGGGTCCATCCGCCAGGCCGACGAGTTGTCGATGACCACCGGCCCGGAGGCGGCGATCTGCTCGGCGATGGCCTTGCTGGTGGCGCCGCCGGCCGACATCAGCACGATGTCGAGGGCGGAGAGGTCGGCGGTGGCCACGTCCTCGACGGTGATCTCGCCGCCCTTCCACGGCAGGGCGGTGCCGGCCGAGCGGGACGAGGCCAGGAACCGGACCTCGTCGGCGGGGAAGGCCCGCTCCTGCAAGATGT
The DNA here is from genome assembly GCA_036380755.1 of Iamia sp. Classification (GTDB taxonomy): domain Bacteria; phylum Actinomycetota; class Acidimicrobiia; order Acidimicrobiales; family Iamiaceae; genus Iamia. Next base: position 3,858 of record DASVEC010000389.1, read on the forward strand.
TGCGCATCACGCCACCGACCTGGCCGGTGGCTCCGACGATCCCGATCCTCATGGTGGACCAGGCTACCGGCGCACCTCTCCCGACTCCCCAGGGGATTCCCCGGGGAGGCGCCCCCCTCGAAGGCCCCCAGACCGCGACCTCAGGCAACCAAGAACCTCGACCTGGTGGCCACCGGTCGCGGGAGGGCCGAGCAGGGCGTCAGCTCAGAAGTCCCCTAGACGGGGGCCTGCTCGAGGCCGAAGGCGGCGTGGAGCACCTGCACGGCCCGATCGAGCTGGACCTCGCGCACGATGCACGAGATGCGGATGGCCGAGGTCGAGATCATCTCGATGTTGATGTCGTTGGCGGCCAGAGTCTCGAAGACCGTGGCGGCCACACCGGGGTGCGACTTCATCCCGGCGCCGACGAGGCTGACCCGGCCGATGCCGTCGTCGGGGGTGACCGCGCCCGCGGCGATGTCGGCGGCCAGGGCCTCGCTCACCTCGACGCCCGTCGCCAGGTCGGTCCGGGGCAGCGTGAAGGAGATGTCCGTGCGCCCGGCCTCGGACACGTTCTGCACGATCATGTCCACGTTGACGTCGCGGGCGGCCAGGCTGCGGAACAGCTGGCCGGCGATGCCGGGCTGGTCGGGCACCCCGGTGAGGGTGATCTTGGCCTCGGAGGCGTCACCCACGACGCCTGACACCATGGCCTGCTCCATCAGCGGGTCCTCCTCGTCGATCCAGGTGCCCGGCTCCCAGGTGAAGGCCGAGCGGACGTGCAGTGGCACCTTGTGGGTGCGGGCGTACTCGACGGCGCGCATGGCCGGCTTGGGGCAGCCACAGGCGCACATCTCCAACATCTCGTCGAAGCTCACGCGGGACAGCCGCCGGGCCTCGGGCACCACGCGGGGATCGGTGGTGAAGATCCCCGAGACGTCGGTGTAGAGCTCGCACACCCCGCCGAGCGCCTGGGCCAGGGCGACGGCGGTGGTGTCGGAGCCGCCCCGGCCGAAGAAGGTGACGTTGCGCTCGGTCGACACGCCCTGCGAGCCGCCGACGACGGGCACCCGACCCTCGGCCAGCGCCTCGCGGATGCGCTCGGGGCGGACCTCGAGGATCTTGGCGTTCATGTGGGCGGTGTCGGTGAGGAACCCGGCCTGGCTGCCCGTGAACGACTCGGCCTCGACCCCCACCTCGTGGAGGGCCATGGTCACCAGGGCGGTGGCCTTGCGCTCGCCGGCGGTGATGAGCATGTCCATCTCCCGCCCGGCCGGGCGGTGCGACACCTGGCGGGCCAGGTAGAGGAGGTCGTCGGTCTCCTTGCCCATGGCCGAGACGACGAGCACGACGTCGTCGCCCCGCCGCTTGGTCCGGGCGACGTGGTCCGCCACCTCGCGCATGCGGTCGGGGTCGGCGACCGACGTCCCTCCGAACTTCTGCACGACCAGAGCCACGAGGAGTGACACTACCGATGACGCACAACCTCCCCCAGGCGGATCAGCCGGGTGGCGCGAGGGGCCTCACCAACGGGAAGTAGATGACGTCGCCGATGTCGTCGGTCTCGGTCAGGAGCATGGCCAGGCGCTCGATGCCGGGGCCGAGGCCGGTGGTGGGGGGCATCCCGTGCTCCATCGCCTCGATGAACTCGAAGTCGAGCGGGTGGGCCTCGTCGTCGTCGCCGGCGCTCCGGCGCTGCTGCTCCTCGGTGAAGCGGCGGCGCAGCTCGCCGGGATCGTTGAGCTCGGTCCAGTTGTCGCCCTGCTCGGTGCCCCCGATGTAGAGCTCGAAGCGCTCGACGTAGCGGGGGTCGTCGACGGTGGCCTTGGCCAGCGGGGAGATCTCGACGGGGTGGCCGTGGACGATGGTGGGCTCGATCAGGGTCGGCGCCACCACCTCCTCGAACAGCTCCACGAGGGCGTGGCCGACGGTGGGCTGCGACGACACGCCGTGGCGGGTGAGGATGCGCTCGGCCTCGTCGAGGCTGGTGATCTCGCGGAAGTCGACGTCGCACCGCTCCCTCACCAGCTCGGCGATCGACGCCCGCCGCCAGTCGCCCGTGAGGTCGACCTGCTGGCCCTTGACCTCGATCACCGGCTTCTCGATCACGTCGGCGGCGAGGTGCTTGTAGAGGGCCTCGGTCAGGTCCATGTTGAACTCGTAGCCGTGGAAGGCCGACATGGTCTCGAGCATCGAGAACTCGGGGTTGTGGGTCTTGTCGATGCCCTCGTTGCGGAAGTAGCGCCCGATGGTGAAGACGTCCTCGAAGCCGGCGATGACCAGCCGCTTCAGGTACAGCTCGTGGCTGATGGCCAGGTAGTAGTCGCGCCCCAGGGCTTTCAGGTGGGTGGTGAAGGGCCGGGCCTTGCCCCCGCCGTAGAGGGGCTGGAGGACCGGGGTCTGGAACTCGAGGAAGCCCCGGTCGTGGAGGAAGGCCCGGATGGCGAAGAGCAGCTCGGACACGACCTCGAAGCGGGCCCGGGTCTCGGGCTCGATGATCGTCTGCAGGTAGCGCTTGCGGACGAGCGTCTCGGGGTCGCTGATGCCGGTCCAGGCGTCGGGCAGGGGCTCGACCGCCTTGGCCAGCATCCGCACCCGGTCGGCCATGAGCGAGATCTCGCCCCGGCGGCTGGTGGTGACCTCGCCGGTGACCTCGACCAGGTCACCCCGGTCGACCAGCCGGTCGACGTGCTCGAACGACAGGGCGCCGGTGGCCGGATCGGTGGCGCCCAGCTTGCTCGAGTCGACCAGCGCCTGGAGCTTCCCGGCCTTGTCCTGGACGTCGAGGAACAGCAGCTTGCCGTGGCCGCGGCGGGCCATGAGCCGCCCGGCCAGGGTGGCCGTGGTGCCCTCCAGCTCGCCGTAGCGGTCGCGCACCTCCTGGGTCAGGTGGGTGCGGTGGGAGTCGGCCGGATAGGGGTCGATGCCCAGGGTCTTCAGCTCGGCCAGCTTCCGCTCCCGGTCCGCACGGGGACCGGTCTCGGACGTGGTCGGGCCTGGCTCCATGGCGGCCGACGGTAACCCGACGGCCTGCGGGCCTACGACCCGACTAGGCCGACTTGTCCTCGGCGCGGCGCTGCTGGCGCTGGGGCCGGGCCCGGAAGTCGGGCGGCGGGTCGGCGACCTCGGGGCCGTCGAGGAGGACGCCCCAGGCCCGGAGCTGGGCCACGCCCGTGGGGATGTCGCCGCCGCACAGGACGCAGAGCGCCTTCAGGTCGTCGTTGCGCAGCGACAGGACCTTGCCGTTGAAGTCGCCCCGGGCCTCGATGATCGACTGGACGAAGCGCTGGACGGGCTCGGCCGGGTCGACCTCGCGCAGGGCCTCCAGGCTGAGGACCAGCTTGCGCCGGTCGGCGGGTTGGCCGGCCGGGCCGGTCTCGCCCAGCAGGACGCTGACGGGGACCCGGTAGAAGTCGGCCAGCGCCTTCAGACGGGGGAGCGAGAGGTTGCGGAACCCCCGCTCGTAGGCGCCGACCGCCGAGGCGCTCCAGCGGCCGCCGGACTGCTCCTCGACGTCGGACAGCGACAGGGCCTGGGCCTGGCGGATGGCACGGAGCCGCTGCCCGACGCGGTAGGCGAAGGCCTCCTCGTCGCTGATGGCCTCGGCGTGGGGCGCCTCGTCGGCGTCGGGTGCGTCCGGCGCGTCCCCGCCCCCCTCGGCGGCGCCCTGTTCGGTGTCCATCGGGCCATTCTGCCGCATCGGGTGGCCGTCTGGCGACGCATCGTGCGCCACGGGTCGCCCCCGCGCGGTGGGTGACGGGCGCCACCATGTGTCGAACGGGTACCGTCGCCGCCCGTGACATCCGCAGAGAAGCGACAGAGGCACAAGACGGGTCACCGCTCGCGCATGGAGGAGGCGCGCATCTCCGATGCCAAGGCCCGACGGCGCAACCGGATCATCCGGCTCCTGGTGGCCATCCTGGTCATCGGCGTCTCGGTGGCGGCCGTGGCCATCCTCCTGCAGGAGGACCCGCCCGGCGACGACGAGGCCACCGACGAGAGCACCACGACCACCACGGTGCCCGAGGACACCTCCAGCACGACGGCGCCGGCGACCCCGGTCGAGCTGCCGGCGGCCCCCGAGGGGGCGACCCTCGAGGGGGAGACGCCGTGCCCGGCCGAGGACGGGAGCGAGGAGCGGGTCGCCGTCTTCGCCCAGGCGCCGCCCACCTGCATCGAGGAGGGCCAGGCCCTCACCGCCGAGATCGCCATCGACCAGGTCGACGAGGCCGGCGAGGCCACCTCGGCCGGCTCGGTGGTCATCGAGCTCGACGCCGAGGCCGCCCCCGAGACCGTCAACAACTTCGTGGTCCTGTCCCGCTACCACTTCTACGACGGGATCCCCTTCCACCGGCTGATGCCCGGCTTCGTGGCTCAGGTCGGGGGCAGCGGTGCCCCCGGCCCCGACGGTGCCCCGGACTACGGCACCACCGGACCCGGCTACTCCCTCGAGGACATCGAGCACCCCACCGACGGCTACGCCGTGGGCGACGTGGCCATGGCCCGCGCCGAGCAGGTGTCGGGCAGCCAGTTCTTCATCGTGACCGCCGAGGACAGCCTCCAGGCCCTCGACCAGGCCGGGAACTACCCCCGCTTCGGCCGGGTGACGGAGGGCCTCGAGCTGGCCGCCGAGATGTCGAGCCACGGTGACGCGGCGACGAACGGCACCCCCACCGCCCTCTACGTCATCAGCGGCATCACCATCACGGCGAGCTAGCCGGGGTCAGCCGGGGAGGTCGGCCAGGGTGCCGGGCTGGCCGCCGACGAACACCGCCGGGGCCACGGGGCCGGCGCCCCGCCAGGCCCCGTCGGGGTCGCGCACGAGGGCCGAGCCGGCGTGGACGCCGACGATCACCACGTCGGCGGGCGAGAGCGTGCGGGTGCGATGGACGGCGTCCTCGGACCAGGTGTCGAACCCGGGGATGACCGTGACGCCCGGCAGCAGGCCCAGCCCCACCGTGAACGCCCCGCCCCGGGGATCGACCATGGGGTCGCACAGGACCATGGCCCCGGCGTCGGTGCCGGCCAGGGCGGCCCCGCCCTCCCAGGCGGCGACGACGGCCTCCCACACCGGGGTCCCCTTGAGCACCGAGCGCATGTGCATCGGCGAGGTGCCGGCCAGGTAGACGATCCCGGCGGCCCGTACGGAGGCGGCGTTGGCCTCGTCGACGGCGTCGCGCCGGCCCAGGACGGCGAGTCCCCGGGCGGTGACGCCGAGGTCGGCGAACCGGGCCACGGCGGCGTCGACCAGTCGCTGCGGATGCTCGTAGGCCGAACCGGTCGGGAGCACGACCACCTCGCCGTCGCCGGCGGCGGCCGCCAGCTCGGCCTCGACGACGGTGTCGGCGTGGAACGGGGAGCCGCCCACGAGGGCCAGGGGTCCGGGCATTCCGTCGAACCTACTCATCCGCCTCTTCTCGGTGGGCGGTGGTGGCGAGGCGAATGGCGACGACGACGAGGAGGGCGGCGAACAGGAGGGCCGAGAGCTCGGCATCGAGCTCGAGCGAGAGCTGCGAGGCGGCGAGGGCCGAGGCCACACCGGCCAGACCGACGACCACGCCGGGCCGGAGGGCGGTGAGGCCCGTCCGGCGGTTGCGGAGCGTCCCGACGATGGCGGTGGGGATGATCACGGCCAGCGAGGTGCCCTTGGCCAGCACCAGCGGGAGGCCGAACACGATGGTGAGGAGGGGGACGATGACGATCCCGCCGCCCACCCCGAACAGCCCGGCGAGGATCCCGGCGGCCAGGCCGAGGGCGAGCAGGCCGACGACGACGGCGGGCGACAGATCGGACCGCCCGGCCCCGTCGCCGTCGTCGCCGAGGACCAGCCGGATCGCCGTCACCAGCATCAGCCCGGCGAAGGCGATCTGGAGGGCGGGGACCGAGATCGACTCCAGCCCGCGGGTCCCGATCACGGCCCCGGCGAGCGCGCCGAGCGCCACCAGCACGGCGTAGGCGCCGTCCACCTCGCCGGAGGTGGCGTAGCCGATGGCGCCGGCGATCGAGATGGGGACGATCGCGGTCAGCGAGGTGCCCGTCGCCAGCTTGGGCGGGAACCGGGCCAGCAGGGTCAGCGCCGGCACCACGACGATCCCGCCACCCACGCCGAACAGGCCCGAGGTGAACCCGGCGACCAGGCCGGCGCCCACCACGGCCGCCCACGGGATGGACCGCGCCTCGGGTTCGGCGGGTCCGGCGGTGGCGGTCACGACGCCACCCTCGCCCGCCTTGGGCGATGCGCGCAACGCAGAGCGTGCGGGCTGGTCAGGACTGCGCGATCTGACCGTCGCGCATCTTGGTGACGTCGGTTACCGCTCGGTAGCCTCGGCGCCCATGGCCATCCAGACCGTCGGCATCGTGGGCTCCGGGATCATGGGATCCGGCATCGCGGAGGTGGCGGCCAAGGCCGGTCACACCGTCGTGCTGCGGTCGCGCAAGCAGGAGACGGCCCAGGCCATGGTGGCCGGGCTCGAGAAGAGCCTGAACAAGCAGGTCGACAAGGGCCGGCTGTCCGAGGAGGACCGCGACGCCGTCCTCGGCCGGGTCAGCGCCACCGATCAGATCAGCGACCTGGCCGACTGCGACCTGGTGATCGAGTCGGTCGTCGAGGATCTCGACATCAAGAAGGCGCTGTTCGCCGAGCTCGACGCCGCCGTCAAGCCCGATGCCATCCTCGCCACCAACACCTCGACCCTCCCCGTCGTCGAGATGGCCGTCGCCACCGGTCGCCCCGACCAGGTCGTCGGTGTCCACTTCTTCAACCCGGCCCCGATGATGAGTCTGGTCGAGATCATCGCTCCCCTCACCGCCTCCGACGCCACCGTCGAGACCGTCACCGCCTTCGCCTCGGCGTGTGGCAGGGACCCGGTGCAGGTCAAGGATCGGGCCGGCTTCATCGTCAACGCCCTGCTGTTCCCGTACCTCAACAACGCGGTGCGGATGCTCGAGAACGGCACCGCCTCCCGCGACGACATCGACTCCGCCATGAAGGGCGGCTGCAACTTCCCGATGGGGCCGCTGGCGCTGCTCGACCTGGTCGGTCTGGACACCTCGCTGTCGATCCTCGAGGCCCTCTACGCCGAGTTCGCCGACCCGAACTACAGCCCCGCCCCGGCCCTGCGCCGCCTGGTCGCCGCCGGCCACCTCGGCCGCAAGTCCGGCCAAGGGTTCTACACGTACTAGCTCGGCCTCACTCGCTCGCTGGCGCTCGCTCCGTTCGGTCCGAACTGATCGTGCTCGCTGCGCTCGCGCTGCTCTGACGGCCTCCGCCTCGTTCCTCGCCTCCGGCCGTCGCTTCCTGGGGGAGACCCCCAGACCCCCAGCGGCTGCGCCGGGCGGTGCGTCCTCCGTGCTGCTCGCGCCGGTCAGTGGGCTGGACCTGGTCGAGGACCCCCGCATTGCAGGACGGCGGGGGCATGATGCGGGCGTGGAGCCGGTTCCTGATCGCACGACGAACGAGGACCTTGCCCGCGCCCTGGGGGAGGCGACCGGGCGCGAGGAGCGGCTGAGCGCGGGGCAGGTCAAGCGGATCGCCGGGCTGGCCGCCCGCTCGGCCCGGGCCGCCGGGGGCAAGGCGGTGGCGTCGGGGCGCTGGCTGGCCGACATCACCGTCGACGTGCCGACCCACATCCCGCTGCGCGACCTGGAGACCCTCCGGGCCCACCACGACGGGCTCTCGGGCGCGTACCTGGCCAAGGCCCTCATCCGCAACGCCAGCCTCACCAGCGGTGCTGTCGGGGCGACGACGGGAGCCCTGGCGGCGGCGTCGGAGGCCAGCCCGGCGACGTGGGCCACGCTCCCGATCGAGCTGGCGGTGGAGACGCTCATCGTCGTCGGCATCGAGATGAAGCTGGCCGGCGAGCTCCACGAGGCGGCCGGGTACCGGGTCGCCCACGACCTGCGGTCCCACGGACCCCTCCTCGCCCGGGCCTGGTCCGAGACCCGTGGCATCGACCCCAACGAGCTGGCCCGCCTGGCGCGGCCCGGGGCCCACGGCATGGTCGCCCAGACGGCGGCGGAGATCATGGGCCGGTCGGCCCGCGACCAGCTGACGCTCCAGATCCGGCGCCGGCTGATGCGGCGGGCCGGGCGCAACACCGTCACCTTCGTCCCGCTCATGGCCGGCGCCGTGGCCGGCGGTGCCCTCAACCGTCGGGCCACCCGCCACTTCGGGCTGGCGATGGCCCGCACCCTCGGCATCCCGCCGCCGTAGCGCGAGCCCGATCAGCATGTCCCCCGTCGACCCGGGCCCGTCGCGGTGGGCCTTCGGCTCGCCCCTGGAGGCCGACCCCGAGGGGCCGGTCGCCGTCGGCGCCGACCTCGAGCCGGCCACGATCCTCGCCGCCTACCGGGCCGGCGTGTTCCCGATGCCCGTGCACCACGGCCGCACCTTGGCGTGGTGGTCGCCCGACCCGCGCGGGATCATCCCCGTCGACGGGCTCCACGTCAGCCGGTCGCTGGCCCGGTCGGCCCGGCGCTACCGGACGACGGTCGACGCCGCCTTCGACGTGGTCCTGGCCAGCTGCGCCGATCCCCGCCGCCCCGGAGGCTGGATCACCCGGGGCATCAAGAAGGCCTACGCCCGGCTCCACCAGCTGGGCTGGGCCCACAGCGTCGAGGCCTGGACCGAGGACGGGCGGCTCGCCGGCGGGCTCTACGGGCTGTCGATCGGGGGTCTCTTCGCCGGCGAGTCGATGTTCCACCGGGAGACCGACGGCTCGAAGGTCGCCCTCGTCGGGCTGGTCGAGCGGCTGCAGGAGGGGGGCGCCGAGCTCCTCGACGTCCAGTGGACGACGCCCCACCTCGTCACCCTCGGTGCCGTCGACATCCCCCGGGCCCGCTACCTGGAGCTCCTGGTCACGGCGGTGGAACGGCCCCCGCTGGCCACCCTGGAAGGCCCCGACACGCCACCGGTGCGCCATCGCCCCTGACGAGGGGCCCCGGCACCCCTGCACTTGCGTACTCACCACTCATGACCAGCGGCGTCGACGTGCGTACCGTCACCGTCGCTGAGCTGATCAGTCCGGCCGGGCTCGTCCGGCGTCTCGTGCGGGAGACGCCGGGCGGTTCCGCCCCCCGGTTCGGGCCCGGTTCGCCCCGGTCGGCGGCGATTGCGCTTGGCACGGGACGTGGGGTGGCAAGATCAGGAGACCCCGCCGACCCGCGGCGGTCCCCGGGAGAGCCATGACCATGACCGACAACCTCGTCTCCGACCCGGCCTCGGGCCTGTTCAGCGAGGCGATGCTGCGGGCGCTGCTGCCATCGCGGGTCGCCACGGCCCGGCGCACCCTGCGCCAGCTGGGCCTGATCCTGGTGTCGGTGGCCGATGGCCCCGGGCCCGACGAGGTGGCCGACGAGGTCCGCCGGGCCATCCGCGACTCCGACATGGCCGCCCGACTCGACGACGGCACGATCGCCATCGTCCTCGAGTTCACCCCCAGCGAGGGCTGTCTGGTCGTCGTCGAGCGTCTCCAGCGGCGCATCACCGACGACCATCCCGGCGCCCACGTGCGCTCCGGCGTGGCCTGCTACCCGGCCCACGCCATCTCGGCCGAGGAGCTGGTCGACGTGGCCCAGCAGGCCCTCGCCCGCGCCCACGACGGCAGCGCCGCCATCGCCCCCGTGCCGGACTGAGGTACTCCGAACGCCCCGTACTCGGGGGTGGGCGCCTCGACGCCCTCCGTTCGGTGCTCGCCATGGCTCCGGCCGTGCTCGGCTCGCTGCGCTCGCGTCCGGATCGGCCTCCGCTGCTGCGCTCCGCTGCGGAGGGCGTCGAGGCGCCTTCTGGAGGTCGGGCCGCCCACCTCATTGGGTGCTTCCGCCCCTGGTCGGCAGGCATCTCGTCGGGCGCGCACGGTGGTAGGTCGGCCGGCCCAGCGCGCTTCGCGGTCCTTTAGCCGGGCTGAACGCGGCCGACACTCTCTAGGTGACCCATCGTGCCGCCCCGGGGGTGATCTCCGGCTGTCTCGGACTCGTGCTGGCGGTGCTCGCCATGACCACCGAGCAGGCCTGGCTGGCCGGCGCCGCCGGTGTCGCCGCCCTGGCGGCCGGGTTGTTCACCCTCGGACTGGCCGACCGCCTGCGCCGGGCCCGCGAGGAGGCCGACGAGGCCACCCACGTGGCCGAGGCGGCCCGGGCCGAGAGCGACGGCATGGCCGCCCGCGCCGCCCGCTTCGAGGCCGAGGCCCTCCAGGCCCGTCAGCAGGTGCCGGTGGATCTGACCCTGGCGATCGGTGGCTCGCGGGGCGGTCCCTCGGCCGCCGACCTGACCCGGGTCACCGATGGCGAGACCGGCTTGTTCAACACCGCCTTCTTCGCCGTGACGCTCGACAAGCGGGTGTCGGCCGCCCGCCGGGGCCTGCGCCCGCTGGCCCTCGCCCTGCTCGAGCCGGTGACCGGCGTGGCCGACGACTCCCCGGCCCCGGCCGTGGGCCGCTCGGTGGCCGACTGCCTGGTCGAGACGCTGCGGGACTCCGACATCGCCTGCCGGCTGGGCGACGGCCTGGTCGCCCTCATCTTGGAGGACACCCCCGAGAACGGGGCCGTCTGGACCGTCGAGCGGGTCCGCCGCCGGCTGGCGGCCAGCGCCGGCGAGGTGACCCTCCGGGCCGGCATCGCCTGCTACCCGGCCCACGCCTTCGACGCCGACCAGCTCCTCGCCGCCGCCCAGGTCGCCCTGGGCTCGGCCCGCGACTGGCGTCAGGACCGCATCGAGGTCGCGGCGCTGCCCGACGACTGAGCGCTCATCGAGTCGGGGTGGGCTGCCAGTCGTAGTAGTGGCCCTGCACCTTGCCGTGCCACTTCATCATGGCGCCGGCGAGCTGCTTTCGCTGCGACGCCGTGAACTGCTTGGCCGGCATGTCGTGGACGAAGACATCCGTGACACCGTGGTCGAACACCCCGCCGGAGACGGCGGTCTCCTTGAGGATGAGCAGGGGCACGCCGGCGGCGAAGAGGATGCCGGCCTCGAGCTGGTTCCATGGCGTCGGGTAGGACCGTGACACCGGTGGGGGGTCGGTCCGGGTCAGACCCGGGCGGACGACGACCTCGCCCACATCCTGGACGAAGCCGAGGATCACGCCGCCCGAGCAACGGCGGGCGATCTGGAAGACCTCCCGCAGTGGCAGCTCGGAGGGGAAATCGGAGCGACCGAGAGCGCGGGGCTCGAGGCTCATCTCGCCCAGGATGTCGACGACGGTCTGGTAGCGCGCCCTCTGCGACCGGGTCAGGTTCTCGGACGATGGAGCGGACACGAACACCGGGATGTCCATGACGGCACGCTAGCGATCGCGTCAGCCGCTGTTCCGGGGACTGAGGGCAGACCCCGCTTCTGTCAAGCCTCATGCGCCTCCACGCGCCACCAGGATTGACAGAACGCTCAGACCTCGGCGTCGAGCTCGGCCTTGACCTCGTCGGTGTCGGCGCCGAGGGGGCGGCCGGCCCAGCGGAGACGGCCGGGGGTGGCCGACAGCCGGGCGATCAGGCCCTGCATGGGCACGCCGTCGAGCACGGGGAGGGCGTCGCGGGCGGCCAGGTGGGGGTCGGCCAGGATGTCGCCCATCGTGTGGACGGGGGCGGCCGCGGCGTGGGCCGCCTCGAAGGCGGCCAGGACGTCGTCGGCGTCGCGCTCGGCCACCCAGGCGGCCAGCGTGTCGTCGACGAGCGAGCGGTTCTCGACGCGGGCCGAGAACGAGGCCACCCGCGGGTCGCCGCCCAGGCCGATGAGCGCCATCACCCGCTCGGCCACCGACTCGGCCGACGTGCTGATGGCGATCCAGCGTCCGTCGCGGGCCTGGAACGTGCCGCGGGGCACCGAGTAGGGGATGCCCGAGCCCAGCCGGGGCTGGTCGTAGCCGAGCAGCGCCTTGGCCCCCGGCAGCGGCCCCATCATCTGGAGCAGCGACTCGTAGAGGTTGACGTCGACGACCTGGCCCACGCCGGTGTGGACGGCGGTCATGGTGGCGAAGGCGGCGACCACGGCGGTGATCTCGTCGGTCAGGGCGATCGGCGGCAGCAGCGGGCCACCGTCGGGCTCGCCGTTGACGCCGGCGAAGCCGCTCATGGCCTCGGCGATGGTGGCGAAGCCCGGCCGGCCGGCGTAGGGGCCGTCCTGGCCGAAGCCGGTGATCCGGGTGATGACGAGCCGCGGGTTGGCCTCGATGAGATCGGACGGCGCCAGGCCCAGCCGCTCGAGCGTGCCGGGACGGAAGTTCTCGACCAGGACATCGGCGGTGGCGACCAGCCGCCGCATCACGTCGAGATCGTCCGGCGCCTTGAGGTCGAGCACGACGGATCGCTTGTTCCGCCCGGCGTACTTCCACCAGAGGGTCACGTCGTCGGCCGGGTCGCGCCAGCCCATGGCCCGGGTGGTGTCGCCGCCGTCGGGGCGCTCGACCTTGATCACGTCGGCACCGAAGTCGCCCAGGTAGCGGGCGCACCCCGGCCCGGCGACGACCGTGGAGCAGTCGATCACCCGCATGCCGGTGAGCGGCCCGTCGGCGAAGCGCTCGGTCGTCACCGGTCGATCGGGATCAGGAAGTTGCGGTCGGCGGTGGTGCCGAAGGCGTACTCGGCGTAGAGGCCGTGGTACATGTGCCGGGTCTGCTCGCTCCATGCGAGGGCGTCGGGGGTGGAGATCCGGTGGAAGACCTGGACGATGCCGCCCTCGTGCACCCGGTACTCGGCCCAGGCGCCCGGGTAGTCCTTGACGCAGCTCACCTCGATCCACGGGACGGCGCCCGTGGCCGCGAAGCGCCGCACCCGGTTGCGGTGGGTGTGCCCGGCCAGCTGGGCCACGATGCAGTGCCGGCGGGCGACGACCTCGACCAGCTTCTCCGAGTCGTCGGGGTTGATGCCGAAGTAGCGCTCGGGCCGCTCCCGCGAGTCGGGGTTCCAGGCGTGGTGGTGGCCCATCACCAGCACGGGACGGTCGGCCTCGGCGGCGAGGGTGTCGAGCCGGGCGAGCTGGTCGTCGTCGAGCCCGCCGTTCTCGACGCCCTCGAGCGAGGTGTCGAGCAGGACGATGCGGACGCCGGGGAGGTCGACGGTCTGGACCGGCACCGCCCCCCGCTGCAGGCCCTTGTGGGACTCGTGGTTGCCCCGGACCCACGTCATCTTGTCGGCCAGCGGGGCGTAGGTGGCGAGGAAGGCGTCGACCTCGGCGTCGGTGCCGCCGTTGGTCAGGTCGCCCTTGACGATCACGGCGTCGGGGTCGAGGGCTCCGATCTCGGCCACGGCCCCGCCGTTCATCACCTCGGGGTAGGGCGGTGCGCCGGGGGCGGAGGAGAAGGTCGGCCCGATGTCGGTGCCGTCGATGATCCCGCACACCGTCTCGCCGAAGTGGACGTCGTTGACGGTGGCGACGGTGCTCAGCAGCTCGCCCGGCTCGGGGAGGGTGCGGAAGGCGAAGCCGTCGATGTCGTGCTCGGTGTCGGGCTCGAGGTCGTCGAAGCGCCGCACCTCGGCGCCGGTGTGGACGATGGCGTAGCGGCTGGCCACCGTCGTCAGCTCGCCGATCGACTCCACGGGGATCGTCGTCACGGCCGGGACCGTAGACCTAGCCGCCGCTGACGAACGTGTCGGCGCCGGACGGGGGCGTGGGGTCGTCGACCCGGTCGAACCAGCCGTCGGGGACGGTGACCCGGCGGGGGCCGCCGGTGTGGCCGCGGACCGTGCGCTCGGAGCCGGGGATCAGGACGAGGTCGGGGTCGAGGGCGTCGAGCCTCGTGTGGAGCTCGGCGAGCGACCCCACCTGGGACAGGGCCCGGCGGACGGCGCCGCCGACCGGGTAGCCGGCCAGGTACCAGCCGGTGTGCTTGCGGACCTCGCGGGCGCCCTTCTCGGGGCCGAACACGTCGACCAGCAGCCCGGCGTGGCGGCGCAGCACCGCCACGGCCTCGCCCAGCGGGGGCGGCGGGGCCACGGGGCGGCCGGCGAGGGCGTCGGCCAGGTCGCGGAACAGCCACGGCTTGCCCAGGCAGCCCCGCCCCACGACGACGCCGTCGCACCCGGTCTCGGCCATCATCCGCACCGCGTCGGGCCCGTCGAGGATGTCGCCGTTGCCCAGCACGGGCACGGTCGTGACCGCCTCCTTGAGGCGGGCGATGGCGGCCCAGTCGGCGGTGCCGGAGTAGAGCTGCTCGGCCGTGCGGGCGTGCAGGGCGACGGCCGCGGCACCGGCGTCCTCGGCGATGCGGGCGGCCTCGAGGTAGGTCAGGTGGTCGTCGTCGATGCCCTTGCGCATCTTCACCGTGAACGGCACCGGCCCGGCGGCCCGGACCGAGGCCTCGACGATGGCGCCGAACAGCGCCCGGCGCACCGGCAGGGCCGAGCCCCCGCCCCGGCGGGTGACCTTGCTGGCCGGGCAGCCCACGTTGAGGTCGACGTGCTCGACCCCGTGGTCGCCGACGAGGATCCGCACGGCCTCGCCCATGACGCCGGGGTCGACGCCGTAGAGCTGGACGCTGCGGGGTCGCTCGTCGGGATCGAAGCGCACCATGTCGAGGGTGCGCTCGTTGCGCTCGACGATGGCCCGGGCGCCGATCATCTCGCTGACGTAGAGGCCGGCGCCGAACTCGCGGCAGAGCCGCCGGAACGCCCGGTTGGTCACGCCGGCCATCGGCGCCAGCACGACGGGGACGTCGAGGGCCAGCGGCCCGATCCGAAGGGCCGAGCGGTCCGTCGTCACGGCCGTCATGGGGCGTCCCAGAGGTCGATGATCGAGATCTCCAGACGGCTCAGCAGCTCGCGCAGCGTCGGCAGCGACAGCCCGATGACGTTGGTGTGATCGCCCATCACCCCGTCGACCCACGGGGCGGAGCGCCCGTCGAGGGTGAAGCTGCCGGCCACCCGCAGGGGCTCGCCGGTGGCGACGTAGGCGTCGATCTCGCCGTCCGTCATGGGCCCGAACCGCACGGTAGTTTTTGCCACGGAGTGAACGAAACGACCGTCGCGGGCGTCTATGAGGTGGTGACCGGTGTGCAACACCCCTTCGCGCTCGCGCATCGATCGGATGCGGGCCACGGCCTCGGCGGCGTCGGCCGGCTTGCCCCAGGTGCGACCGTCGAAGGCGAACAGCGAGTCGCACCCCAGCACCACGGTGGGCGCCACGGTGGGCTCGAGGCGGGCGGCCACGGCCTCGGCCTTGGCCCGGGCGAGGACGGCCACCAGCACGTCGGGCTCGTCGGTGCCGCTCTCGGCGGTCAGGGCGTCCTCGTCGACCTCGCTCACCACCACCGTCGGCTCGATCCCCGCGGCGCGGAGGAGGGCCAGGCGGGCCGGCGAGGCCGAGGCGAGCACCAGGTCGAGGTCGTTCATGAAGGTGCCGCATCTTACCTGGAACCCCGGCCTGGCAACGGCCCGCGGCCATTCGCCGAGAACCGGGCGACATGGCATGTCGGGCCGCCCTCACCTCGCTGCTG
>DASVEC010000390.1:0-16317 GCA_036380755.1 Iamia sp.
GGCGAGGAGGCCGACGCCGACGGGGCCGTCGGGACGCATCTCGACCGAGAACAGGAAGCTGGCGCCGTAGCGGCACGGGTACCCGCCGACGGCCAGGCCGGTGGTGGTGCCCCGGCCGTCGATCGGCGGTGGGCCGGCGGGCCGGGGCTCGGTGCCGGTGTCGGCCAGCACCGCGACCGGCGTGACGATGTTCAGCACCCCCTCGCGGTCGACGCCGCCGTGGACGGGGATGCGGTGCTCGCCCCGCTGGGCCCACTGCACGTCGCCCAGCGGCGCATCGGGGGCGACGCCCGCCTCCTCCAGCGCCAGCACCGCCCGGGCCACGGCGTCGAGCACCGGGTCGGCGGCGTCCTCGGGCGGGTCGGCCAGGTCGCGGGGCGTCTCGACCGGGTCGTCGGGGTCGAACGGCACCGCCCAGAGCGTGCCGGCGTCGGTCATGGCGTTCAGCGGGAACCCGCCCAGGACCTCGCGCCAGAGGGCGGCGCCGACCGACGTGAGCTGGACGCAGCCGTCCCACCGGTCGAGGACCTCGGCGGCGACGGTCACGTCGACCTCGCGGTCGTCCACCCGCACCGACCCGGCCGCGCGGGCCCGCTCCACAACCGCCTCGACCAGCAGGTCGGCGGTGAGGACCCGGTTGGCGAACAGAGCGTCGAGGGCGGCCTCGTTGGTGACGCCGCCGAGGTCGGCCAGCCGGGCCGTGACCCGCAGGTTCTGCCGGGTGCGAGTCGTGAGCGGGGTGCGCTCGAAGCCGTGGAGCACCGAGTAGCCCTCGAGCAGGGCGGCCGGGTTGGTCGACCAGTGTGAGTCGTTGGCGTTGCTGACGACGTCGGTCCGCTCGAGCTGGGGCATCCGGTGGTGGGGGACGAGACCGGGGCTGCGGGCCCCGTCGACCTCGACCCACTCGTCGTCGGGGTCGCTGCCGTCGACCAGGGCGACGCGGTTCTCGTAGAGGAGGGCGGCGACGAGGTCGGTGGCCACCCGCTCCCGGAACCGGAGCTGGGCGGCGTCGCCCAGGTTGGGCGTGGCCGAGCCGTCGACGTACCAGGCCCGCCCGGTGCGGTCGGCGGCAAGGGTGTTGACCCACGGGATGGCCTGGTGGGTGGCGACGGCGGCCTGGAGGTCGTCCATCGACCGGGCCCGCCCCATGTCGATCCACTGGGCGAGCAGGGCGGTGTTGTCGATGTTGGCGTCGCGGTAGGTGAACGCCGTCTCCAGGCCCCACCCCAGCAGGGGCAGGTTGACCATCGGGCCGTGGTGCGTGCGCCAGAGGGTCCGCTCGACCGGGTCCTCGTCGCGCACCTCGACGGCGACGGTCGACGCCTCCATGGCCCGCTCCTCGTCGCCGTAGCGGTAGGTGGTGGGCGACCCGGGCACGAGGTCGAGCCGGGCCAGGGTGAAGCGGTGCCCCTTGGACACCGTGTGGGTCCAGGCCACGTCCCGGTTGAACCCGATGAGCACGCCGGGCGTCCCGACCAGCCCGCAGCCGTACACGTCGAGCTCGGGATCGGCGGCCCCGGGCTCCTGCAGGGTGAGGTGGCACTCCCAGAACCGGGTCTCGCCGTCCCACGGGAAGTGGGGGTTGCCCATGACCAGCCCGCCGCCCGAGGCGGTGGCGTCGCGCCCGAAGGCCCAGCCGTTGCTGCCGGCACCGTCGGCCGTGCTCCCGAAGGCGCTCAGCGGCGCCGGCGGCGCGGGACCGTCGGCGCCCGGCGCCTCGGCCCGGCCGATCAGCCCGAGGAGGGCGCGCCCGCTGGCCAGCAGGGCCACGTCGACCAGGTAGGCGTAGAGGTCGAGCTCGCCGATCGGCTGGAGCCAGGACGCATCCCGGCACCACTCGGGGAGGCGGCCGGGGTCGGCCAGGGCCTCGGCCAGCTGGGCGTTGTACCCGGCGGTGGCGCCCTCCAGCAGCCGGCGGATCTCCTCGCCCTGGGCGGCGCGCAGGGCCTCGGCCCGCGCCGCGATGCCCAGCGCCCGGTAGCCGAGGTCGCTGGCCAGGTGGGCGTCGCCGGGGCCGCGCCCGTGGTGGCGGGCCCGTTCGCCCCGGACCTTGGTGAACTGGTCGGCCATCGTGGGCAGGTGGTCGCGGGCGCAGGCCCACGCCTGGCCGAAGCCGAGACTGCCCCAGTCGGCCGCCCGCACGTGGGCCACGCCATGGGTCGTCCAGCGGATGTCTGCCTCATAGAGGCCATGCCCCTCCAACGTCATCGGGGGATGCTCGCGCAACCTGCGTGTCGCTCGGTGTCACCTCTGCATTCCCATCAACTTGACCGAGAAAACCGGGAATCCGCTAAAGTCTCCTGAACCGACCGGAATAGACCGGTTGGGGGAGAGCCGCCGCAGGGCGGAGGAGGACCGGATCCGATGACCAGTCGTGTGAGGAGTCGACGCCGTGTGCTCACGGCGATCGCCGTGGCCAGCCTGATGGTCGTGGCGGCCTGCGGGGGCGACGACGACAGCTCGGATGGCGGTGGCGGCGGGGGCGAGGAGACGCTGAACATCGTCGGCTTCGCCGTCCCCGAAGAGGCGAACAACGCCATCTACGAGAAGTTCGAGGAGACCGACGCCGGTGCCGACGCCGCCCCCGAGCCCGAGGGCTCCTACGGCGCCTCGGGCGACCAGAGCCGGGCCGTCGAGGGCGGTCTCGAGGCCGACTACGTCCACTTCTCGATCGAGCCCGACGTGACCCGCCTGGTCGACGCCGGCCTGGTGGCCGAGGACTGGAAGGACAACGACACCGAGGGCATCGTGTCCCGCTCGGTCGTCGTGTTCGTCGTCGAGGAGGGCAACCCGCTCGGCATCGAGACCTGGGACGACCTGCTCCAGGACGACGTCGAGATCATCACCCCGAACCCCGGCTCGTCCGGCGCCGCCAAGTGGAACATCCTGGCCGCCTACGGCCAGGCGATCGCCGAGGGTGGCAGCGAGGCCGACGCCGAGCAGTACGTCACCGACTTCGTCGGCAACGTCGCCGCCCTGCCCGGCAGCGGCCGTGACGCCACCACCGCCTTCAAGGACGGCACCGGCAACGTCCTCATCTCCTACGAGAACGAGGCCATCCTGGCCCGCCAGAGCGGCGAGGCCTTCGACTACGTCGTCCCGGACACCACCCTGCTCATCGAGAACCCGGGTGCGATCCTCGAGGAGGCCGACCCGATCGCCACCCCGTGGCTCGAGTTCGTGCTCAGCGAGGAGGGTCAGACGGAGTTCGTGAAGAAGGGCTTCCGCTCGGTGATCGACGACCTCGAGATCCCCGAGGTCGAGGGGGCCAACGACCCCTCGGACCCGTTCCCGACGCCCGGCACGCTGCTGACCGTCGGCGAGCAGTTCGGTGGCTGGGCCGAGACCAACGCCACCTTCTTCGACGAGGAGGAGGGGATCGTCACCAAGATCCTCCAGGAGTCCGGGAAGGCCGAGTGACCGCACCCGCCCTGGCGGTGGGCGACCGGTCGGCGCGCTCGCGTCGATCGGTCGCCGGTGGCGGGCTGAGCTTCGCGTCCGGCGTGGGGCTGGGCACGGCCCTCCTCTGGTTCAGCCTGCTCGTGCTGCTCCCGCTGTCGGCGGTGGTGGCCCGGGCGACCACCGGCGGGTGGGACGGCTTCTGGGAGACCCTGAACAACCCCAGCACCGCGGCCGCCCTGCGGCTGACCATCGGGATGGCGCTCGTCGTCACCCTGGTCAACGCGGTGATGGGCACGCTGATCGCCTGGGTCCTGGTCCGGGACCACTTCTGGGGCAAGCGGGTGCTCGAGGTCCTGATCGACCTCCCGTTCGCGCTGCCGACGATCGTCGCCGGGCTGGTGCTGCTCCAGCTCTACGGGCCCAAGGGGCCGACGCCGGTCGACGTGGCCAACACCCGGGCGTCGGTGTTCCTGGCCTTCCTGTTCGTGACGCTGCCGTTCGTGGTGCGCACCGTGCAGCCGGTGCTGCTCGAGATCGACCGCGAGGTCGAGGAGGCGGCCGCCTCGCTGGGCGCCAGCCGCATCACCACCTTCCGGCGGGTCATCCTCCCGAGCCTCACGCCGGCCATCGCCTCGGGTGCGGCCCTGTCGTTCGCCCGGGCCATCAGCGAGTACGGCTCGCTGGTGCTGCTGTCGGGCAACCTCCCGCTGCGCACCGAGGTCACCTCGGTCCGGATCCTCACCTACATCGAGGGCGGGCGGAACGCCAACGCCGCCGTGGTGGCCACCGTCCTCCTGGCGGTCGCCCTCGTCGTGATCGTCCTCCTCGACCTCATCCAGAGGCGGGTGACCCGCCGTGGCTGAGGTGACCACCGCCCCCAAGGTCCGGCGCCGCGGGCCGATGACCTACGTCTTCCGCGTCGTCGTCATCGCCTACCTGTTCCTGCTGGTGGCCTGGCCGGTCTCGCTGATCGCCGAGCAGACCTTCGCCGACGGCTTCTCCACGTTGTCGACGGCGTTCCAGGACGAGGAGGTGACCGCCGCCCTCCAGCTGACCGTGCAGGTCGCGGTGGCCTCCGTGCTGATCAACCTGGTGTTCGGCCTCGGGATCTCGCTGCTGCTCGTCCGCTACCGGTTCCCGGGCCGGCGGCTGCTGAGCGCCCTGATCGACGTGCCGCTGTCGGTGTCGCCGGTGGTGGTCGGGCTGTCGCTCGTCCTCGTCTACGGCGGCCGCGAGGGGTGGTTCGGGCCGTCGTTGGAGGACGCCGGGTTCCAGATCATCTTCGCCACGCCGGGGATCATCATGGCCACCACCTTCGTGGCCCTGCCGCTGGTGATCCGCGAGGTCGTGCCCGTGCTCGAGGAGATCGGCACCGACCAGGAGCAGGCCGCCCGCAGCCTGGGCGCCAACGCCGTCCAGACCTTCCGGCGCATCACCCTGCCCGCCATCAAGTGGGCCGTCGTCTACGGCGTGGTGCTCAGCCTGGCCCGGTCGCTGGGCGAGTTCGGCGCCGTCAAGGTCGTCGCCGGCAACGTGGGGGGCAAGACCCGCACCGCCACCCTCGCCGTCGAGCACAAGTACCAGCAGTTCGGGGCGGACAACCTGGCCTCGGCCTACGCCATCGCGTTCCTGCTCGCGGCCGTCGCCGTGGTCTGCATCGTCGTCGTGTCGTTCCTGCGGCCCGAGGGTTCGGAGAAGAGATGAGCATCGAAGTGCGTGGGGTCGAGAAGCGGTTCGGGGACTTCGTCGCCCTGACCGGCATCGACGTCAGCATCCCGACCGGCCAGCTGACGGCCCTGCTCGGTCCCAGTGGCGGGGGGAAGTCGACCCTGCTGCGGATCATCGCCGGGCTGGAGGACGCCGACGCCGGCACCGTCGAGATCGAGGGCGTCGAGGCCACCCACCTGCCCCCGCAGAAGCGCAACGTCGGCTTCGTCTTCCAGCACTACGCCGCCTTCAAGCACATGACCGTGGCCCGCAACGTCGCCTTCGGCCTCGAGATCCGCAAGCGGCCCAAGGCCCAGATCAAGGAGAAGGTCCAGGAGCTGCTCGAGCTCGTCCACCTCGAGCAGTTCGCCGACCGCCTGCCCGCCCAGCTGTCCGGCGGCCAGCGCCAGCGCATGGCCCTGGCCCGGGCTCTCGCCGTGGAGCCCACGGTCCTGCTGCTCGACGAGCCCTTCGGCGCCCTCGACGCCAAGGTGCGCAAGGAGCTGCGGGACTGGCTGCGACGGCTCCACGACGAGGTCCACGTCACCACGGTGTTCGTCACCCACGACCAGGAGGAGGCGTTGGAGGTGGCCGACGAGATCGTCGTCATCAACGACGGCCGCATCGAGCAGATCGGCCCGCCCGACGCCCTCTACGACGAGCCCGCCAACGACTTCGTCATGCGCTTCCTCGGCCCCGTGACCCAGCTGGGTGAGCACCTCGTCCGGCCCCACGACCTCGTCTTGTCGTCGATCGACCCCGGGCCGCTCGACAAGGGCTACGTGGTGCAGGGCACCGTCCAGCGCATCACCCGCGTCGGCTTCGAGGTCCGGGTCGACGTCGCCACCGAGGACCAGGTCGTCCTGGTCACGCTCACCCGCACCGAGTTCGCCGGGCTCGGCCTGGCCGAGGGCGGGGCGGCGTGGGTGCGGGTCGTCCCCGGCGCCCCCACCGTCCGCGCCGAGGGCCCACCCCCCGACGAGGAGCAGCTCCTCGAAGCCCTCGACGCCTAGGCGCTCGCTCCGCTCGCACTGCGCTGCTGCGCCGTCGGCCTCCCGTCCATCGCTTCGGGCGTCATGTACGCCGCTCGCGGCCAGCACTGACCTGTCGGGACCGAGAGCTATCCGACACCTGATGCCTACGCCGACTGGCTCTCTTGCTCCTGCAAGCGGAGTCCGAGGCTGAGCAGGAGGCCAAGCTGGAGGACAAGGGCAGCCTCAGCAGGCCCAGCTACATCAGATATCCCGTGCCCTGTGTTGTTGCGAAGGTTCAGTGAGTCTGCGTCGACAAGGGTGAGCTCAACTGCACTGAGGAGGTCGTCCTGGAAGGAACCCGGGGCCGTTCCATCGTCGCGCATGCTTCCGAGTAGCTCGTTGAGTCCCCGAATCCCGCCGACCCTCGCCGTCGGACGCTTGGTCGTCGGTATCCCGGTCGAGCGGGCGAGGAAGCGCACGAGTCGCTCGACCCGGGGCATGGCTACGTGGAGCGCCTCGTCGAACCTGCCCTCGACGAAGTGGCGGAGGGCTCGGGAGAGGGCGTCCGCGGCGACGGTGTCGCAGAGGCCGTTGGCGCAAAGACCGGCGGCGACGTCGGCCTCCTCCCAAGGCTCGTAGTTGACCAGCAGCTGTCGAAGCGCCGGAACGAGGAACGCATGTGCTGTCCACAAGGCTGAGTGAGCGGCACGGCGCTTGGCATCGCGATCCATCGCCTTGGCGATGTGGTCATCGTCGGTGTCGTGCGCAGAGGACGTGATGACGCTGTTCGCCTCGCCGATCAGCTCGCTCGTGACGACGTGCGTGAGCCCGATAGGCATCGAGTCGCGGATCTGGGCGACATCGCGTGCCTTGAGCGGCAGCTGGCACGAGTACCTCGACAGAGCCTCGAGTAGCGAGTCTGTGCCCACGACTGCCGATACGAACCGGTCGATCTCGGCCCTCGGCACCCGGGTCTCGGTCCGGATCCTGTGAAACGCGTCCTCGAGGTCCTCCGTCTCGATCTGGTGGACGATCTCTCGGTGAAGTGCGGAGCCCCACTGCTCGGCCACGCGTGCCGCTTCGCGCAGGTGCTGGAGACGTCCGAAGCCCTCTTCATCAGCGGCTTCCGAACGGTAGGCCTCGACCACCCTGTCGACGCGCTCTGCCCGTTCGGGCCCGTCCAGCCGCGCCAGCCTCATCCGGGCCATCCGCTCCAGCAACCGGGCTGCGGTGACCCGCTCCCAAAGCTGGTCGACCAGGAGATCGGCGGCGTCGCGGTGCCGGATGTCGTGCCGCCCGCCGAGGAGGTGCTCGATCAGGCTGAGCGCCTCAGCGGCGTCGTCCTGTGTCGCGGCACCTGCCTCCCGCAAGACCCGGTCTGCGGTGACGTCGAGCAACGCAGGGTCGTTCAACTCGCGCGCGAGGTCACAAGCTCGCTCGATGGACCGGCGCACCTCGAAGCGCGGCCACTCCGGGGGTAGATCGCCGAGGTAAGCGTGGACGGCCGCACGCCCTCGCTCGTCGGGACGGGGCCGATGGCGCACGGTCCACAGAAGGTCGTTCAAGGTCGCGTTCGCAGCCGGGTGGGCGACGTGATCGAGCGCTTCTCTCCAAACAGGAAACCAGTCCTCCGGATCGCCGGCCTCGGTCGGCCAATCGCGATCGAGCCAGGGCAGGGCCAGCGTGATCGAGGTGCCCCGGCGCTCGAGCTCGACATCGAGACCGCGGACCAGCGCCGCCTCGACATCGGTCATCGATCGTTCACCCTTGGTGAACCGCTCGGCGGCGATACGTCCGATCTCGTGGCGCCACGAGGACTGAGCGGCGATCTCATCGATCACTCGACACACCTCGACGAGCTCAGTCGTGTTGGGCGCGGCAGAGTCCATGTCGCCATCGAACAACATGGTTGTGATTTGCGCTAGCGGTTTCCTTCGAGGAGCAGCTCCTCGAAGCCCTCGACGCCTGAGGGCCGGCCCGGCTAGGTGGTGACGAGGATGCGGGCGCTGGCGAAGGCGCCGATGCCCACGTGGGCCCCGCCGATCTCGACGGTGGTGGTGCCGTCGGGCGAGGCCGCGGTGATGATGCCCTTGCGGCCCGGGAGGATGTCGGCCGACTCGAGGAACTCGAGCATCCCGGGGGCGAACTCCAGCTCCTCGGGGATGCGGTTGACGACGAACGCCGCCCCGACCTCGAGCTCGCCCAGCGGCGAGGAGGCCGGCGCGGTGTAGTCGGCGCCGGGGATGGGGTTGCCGTGGGGGCAGGTGGTGGGCTCGCCGAGGAGCTTGTCCATCGCCTCCTCGACGTTCTGCGAGATGACGTGCTCCCACTTGCCGGCCTCCTTGTGGGCCTCGGCCCAGGAGAGCTTGAGCACGTCGGTGAGGAAGCGCTCGGCCAGACGGTGGCGGCGGACGACGGACTCGGCCAGCTGGAGCCCGTCGGTGGTGAGCGTGATGCGCCCGTCGACGGCGACGAGGCCCTCGGTCTCGAGCTTGCGGATCATCTCCGAGACGGCCGGCCGCGACACCTCGAGGCGCTCGGCGATGCGGGCCTGGATGACGTCGACGTCGTCCTCGTTGAGCTCGTAGATCGCCTCGCAGTACTCCTCGAAGGCGGGGTGGTACTCGGGCGTGCGGTAGGGGGCCACGGGTCGGATGCTACCGGCCTGACCCGGGTGCCGGGCGGGAACCTCGGGCCTGCCAGCGGCGACCCACGTCCTGTGACATCTGGTCTCCGAGGTGCTCGCGCCCGACGGTCGTCGGTACGGTCGCCGGCCGTGCCCTGCCGCCGTTCGCTCCGCTCGCTCGCCCTCGTGGCCGTCCTCGCCGTGGGCGGGGCCGGGTGCGGCGACGACAGCCCGTCGACCGCGCCGGCGGACTGCACCCGCATCGAGGGGGGCGAGGTCACGCTCGTGGCCGAGAACCTCCAGTGGAGCGACGACTGCTTCCGGGCCCCGGTCGGGACGACGATCACGTTCACCGTCGAGAACCGGGACCGCTCGGTCGGCCACAACCTGGCCATCGACGGCCCGTCCGGCGACGCCAAGACCGACATCGAGCGGGGCCCCGTCACCCAGACCCTCGTCTACGAGGCCACCGCGCCCGGCCCCCACCCCTTCGAGTGCGAGCCCCACGCCTCGATGATGGACGGCACCCTCTGGATCGACCCCTGAGGTCTCACGTCACCAGGTAGCGCTCCCGGAGGGCGGCATCACGATGGCCGTCGAGTGTGTCCTCGAGGGTCATGGTGGCGAACGTGGTGTCGTCGGGCTGCAGCAGCTCGCGGTAGCGCCGCGCCGCGTCGACCGCCTGGGCGTGGGGGGCGGGGTGGAGGAGGACGAGGCGACCCCAGCTCCACGCCGCACTGGGGTGCTGGAGCATCGAGTGCACGAGCAGGTGGTCGAGCCAGATCTCGGTGAGGTCGCTCCGTCCCCCGTCGGGGATGTGGGCGAAGGCGCCCGACCGCTCGGCCACCTCCTGGTAGCGGGCCAGGTTGCGGGGCTTGGGCTGCTCCCGCTTCACCAGGTCGGCGTAGAGGGCACGGATCCCGACGACGCCCTGCGTGCCGTCGCCCTGGTCGAGCACGACGGCGGCGGCGAACGAGCTCAGGTTGCCGAGGAAGGCCGGGTCGAGCCGGCCCGGTGAGTGCTCGAACCGGACGTCGGCGACGGTGCCGGGGGCGTCGGGCCACCAGGTGCGGACGGCGCGGTCGTCGGCTCCGGCGAAGAGGTTGACCGCCAGCGCCGGCGCCCACAGCAGGTCGGCCCAGAGGCGCTGCCGGTCGAAGGTCTGGTGCGCCTCCTTCCGCTCGGTCCGGGCCTCGGCCGCGGCCCGGGCGGCCGGGGTGACGAAGGCGGCGCCGGTCTCCCGGGCGTACCCGACCGGCAGGCGGGCGCCGACGGGTCGGGACGTCGCCTCGGCCCTGGGGTTGATCGGCTGCGACCCGATCGGGTGGCCGTGCGTCTCGCGCCAGCGGGCCTGGTGGAGCCGGGCCCGCCGCCGGAAGGCGATCGTGACGGCGTCACCCGGCACCCGGTCCGAGGCCTCCCAGCAGTGCGCCGCCTCCAGCACCTCCCGGCTCGGCTCCTCCATCCCGGCCGAGCGTAGGCCCCGTTCTGATCAGCGAGCGTTGCGCCGACGCGCCCCTAGCTGATCAGAACCAGCAACCGCCGAGCCGCCCCCGTTCTGATCTGCGGGCGTTGCGTGGATGCGCCCCTGGCTGATCAGAACGGCACGGCCGGGACCCGTGACCGTTGACACCTCCCGTTCACCTCCGTATGGTGCACGTCACACCGTGGAACCGCTTCCACGGATCGATCACGCCAGAGAGGAACGCCCCGCCCATGGCCACCATCGCCGAGGTCGCAGCCCGGGCGGGCGTGGGGGCGGGCACGGTGTCGCGGGTCCTCAACGGCAGCCCCAAGGTCTCCGAGACGACGCGGGCGAAGGTGCAGGCGGCCATCGCCGAGCTGGACTACCGCCCCAACCCGTTGGCCCAGGGCCTGTCCCGCGGGCGCTGCCGGACGCTCGGCGTGGTGGTCCCGTACTTCACCACGCCCTCGCCGGTGGAGCGGCTCCGGGGCGTGGCCGCGGCGCTCGACGGGGCCCAGCACGACCTGGTGATCTTCAACGTCGAGTCGGTCGCCCACCGCGACGACTTCCTGGGCACGCTCGACCGGCGCGACCGGGCCGACGGCCTGCTGCTCATGTCGTTCCCGCCCCCGCCCGAGGACCTCGGCCGGATCGTGGGCGCCGGCGTGCCCGTGGTGCTCGTCGACGCCGTCGCCGAGGGCGTGAGCTCGGTCGTCATCGACGACGTCGCCGGCGGGCGCCTGGCCACCCAGCACCTCCTCGACCTCGGTCACGAGCGCATCGCCTTCATCGGCGGCGATCCCGACGAGCCCCTCGGCTTCACCTCCGCCGACGACCGCGAGATCGGCTTCCGCCAGGCGATGGTCGAGGCCGGCGTCCAGGTCGACCAGGGCCTGGTCCGCTACGGCACCCACGCCCGCGAGGTCGCCGTCGCCATCGCCAAGGAGCTCCTGCGCCGGCCCGACCCGCCCACCGCCATCTTCGCCACCGCCGACGTCCAGGCCATCGGCGTCATCGAGGCGGCCCGCTCGCTCGGGGTCAAGGTCCCCGACGACCTCTCGGTGATCGGCTTCGACGACATCGAGCTGTCCGCCTACGTCGGCCTCACCACCGTCCGCCAGCCCCTCTTCGAGAGCGGGCGTCTCGCCGCCCGGCTCCTGCTCGAGGTGCTCAGCGGCGATGCCACCCCCGCCGTCCACGTCCACGAGCTGCCGCTCGAGGTCGTGGCGCGGTCCACCACCGGCCCCCGCCCCGGCGCGGGGCCGACCTGACACCAACCCAGTCCAGGAGGACACACCCATGCAGCACCGACGACGCCGAGGGCCGGCACGGACCCTCCTGACCCTGGCCCTGGCCATCGCCCTGCTGGGCGCCGCCTGCGCCGACGACGACGACGGCGAGGAGAGCTCCGGCGGCGGGGGCGACGGTGGCGGGGGTGGTGGCGGCGACATGGTCGTGACCATGGCCGGCCCCGAGGTGGAGGTCGAGGCCCAGGGCCTCGTCGACTCCTTCGCCGCCTTCGAGGAGGAGACCGGGATCACCATCGAGTACGCGGGCGACCGCAGCTTCGAGGAGCAGATCGGCGGCCAGGTCGACGGTGGCAACCCGCCCGACATCGCCTTCTTCCCCCAGCCGGGCAAGATCCGCGACTTCCAGGAGGACCTCGTCCCCATCCCCGAGGACATCGCCAGCACCTTCACTGGCCTGCCCGAGGGCCTGCTCGACCTGGCCACCATCGACGGTGACCTCCTCGGCGTGCCGGCCAAGGCCGACCTCAAGAGCCTGGTCTGGTACGACCCCGCCGCCTTCGAGGAGAAGGGCTACGCCGTCCCCGAGACCATGGAGGACCTGCTCTCCATGGCCGACGAGATGATCGCCAACGGCGACACGCCGTTCTGCATCGGCATCGGCTCCGACGCCGCCACCGGCTGGCCCATGACGGACTGGATCGAGGACTTCATGCTGCGGCTGAAGGGCCCCGACGTCTACGACCAGTGGGTCAACCACGAGATCCCGTTCGACGACCCGGACGTGGTCGAGGTCGTCGAGTACGTCTACGACCTGTGGTCGACCGAGGGCATGGTCTACGGCGGCACCGAGAACATCGCCGCCACGCCGTTCGCCGACGCCGGCCTCCCGCTCCTCGACGGCGAGTGCATGATGCACCGGCAGGGCAACTTCTACGCCGCCAACTGGCCCGAGGGCACCGAGATCGGCGAGGACGGTGCCGTCAACGCCTTCTACCTGCCCACCTTCGCCGATCAGGACTTCGGCCAGGTGACCCTGAGCGGTGGCATCTACGCCGCCGCCTTCAGCGACCGGGACGAGGTCATGCAGGTGATCGAGTTCATCGGCAGCGTCGGCTACGCCGACGCCCGCGCTCCCGTCGGTGGCTTCCTCGCCCCGAACCAGGAGACCGACACCAGCCTGTACCCATCGGAGATCGAGCAGACCTTCGCCGGGATCCTGGCCGAGGCCGATCCGGTCCGCTTCGACGCCAGCGACCTGATGCCGGGTGCGGTCGGCGCCGGGACGTTCTGGACCGCGGCCGTCGACATCGTGACGGGCAACAAGTCGGTCGAGGAGGCCCTCACCTCCGTCGAGGAGAGCTGGCCCAGCGAGTAACCCCCCGCTTCTGTCGATCCCCGTGCACCGTCACGGTGCACGGGGATCGACAGAACGCGAGCATCTGCCGGGAACCCATGGCTCAGCTCCTCACCACCCTCTTCCAGGTCGTCGCCCTCGTCGGCGTGACCCTCGGGCTCTTCGTGGCCGCCAACGCGGTCGTCGACCTGGCCCGCACGCACTTCACGCTCTACGCCGTCCTCGCCGGTGCCGCCGTCGGCGTGCCGGCCGGCGCCCTGGCCAACAGCGGAGGCTGGTTCCTCGGCGGGCCCCTCTGGCCCATCGGCGGCGCGGTCGTCGGGGCCGGTCTGGGCCTGCTGCGAGCCCGGTTCCGGCGCCCGTCGGCGGACGCTGCCCGCCGCATCCCCGACCGCTGGCGTCCGGCCATCTTCCTGCTCCCGGCGCTGTCGTTCCTGTTCGTCGGGCTCGTGGTGCCGGGCGTGCGGACGATCTACCTGAGCTTCCGCAGCCGGCGGGGCGAGGAGTCCGTCGGGCTGGAGAACTACCGCTCGATCCTGGGCGACTCCGACGTGTTCAGCTTCGACGGGGCGGGTGCGATCGTCTCGAGCCGGCTGTTCCTGATCGCCGTGGTGATCGCCCTCGCCGGCCTCGCCTACGTCGTGCTGCGGGGACCGGCCCGCGGGCGGGGGACCGATGCCAGCGGACCGGTGCCGGTCGTGTCCCTCAGCACCGCCGCCGCCCTGGTGGTCCTGGCGATGATGGGCGCCCTGCGGGGGATCATCTGGAACAACCTGTTCTGGGTCGTGTTCGTGACCGGCTTCGCCACCGTCCTGGGCCTCGCCATCGCCGCCCTGGCCGACCGGGCCGCGGGCGAGTCGGTGGCCAAGTCGCTCATCTTCATGCCGATGGCGATCAGCTTCGTGGGCGCCAGCGTGATCTGGCGCTTCGTCTACGCCTTCATCCCCGCCGGCAGCGACCAGATCGGCCTCCTCAACGGGGCGTGGGTCGGCCTCGGCGGCGACCCGCAGGCGTGGATCCAGGAGCGGCCGTGGAACTCGCTGTTCCTCATCTTCATCCTGATCTGGATCCAGACCGGCTTCGCCATGGTGCTGCTGTCGGCGGCCATCAAGGGCGTGCCCCACGAGCTGGTCGAGGCGGCCCAGGTCGACGGGGCGAGCGAGGGCCAGATCTTCTGGCGGGTGACGCTCCCGTCGATCCGTCCCACCCTCGTCGTCGTGGTCACGACCCTCATCGTCACCGTCCTCAAGGTGTACGACATCGTCAAGGTCATGACGAACGGCGAGTTCGGCACCAGCGTGATCGCCAACCAGATGTTCCAGGAGGCCTTCATCGGCCGGGAGCTCGGCCGGGGCTCGACCCTCGCCGTCCTGCTGTTCATCGCCGTGTTGCCGCTGATGGCTTTCAACATCGTCCGCGAGCGACGGGGGGCGGTCTGATGTACCGACGTCTCAAGGCCGTCCCCACCTTCGTGCTGTGGGGGCTGGTCGCGCTCTGGAGCCTGCCGACCATCGGGATGCTGGTGTCGTCGTTCCGGCCCGAGGACGAGGTGAAGACGAGCGGGTGGTGGACGGTCCTGGCCGACCGGTCGCTGACGCTGGCCAACTACGAGGCCGTCTTCTCCACCTCGGGCACGGACGCCCCGAACATGTGGCGTCACTTCCTGAACTCGATGGCGATCACCATCCCGGCCACCCTCATCCCGCTGGCCTTCGCCGCCTTCGCGGCCTACGCCTTCGCGTGGATGGACTTCCCGTTCCGGAAGGGCCTGTTCGTCTTCGTGGTCGGCCTGCTGGTGGTGCCGCTCCAGATGTCGCTGGTGCCCCTGCTCCAGCTCTCCACCGGCGGCGCCCACATCACCGCGTTCGGCGAGACGTTCACGCTCTTCCCCGACCTCGACCTGGCCGGGAAGCCGGCGGCGGTGTGGCTGACCCACATCGCCTTCGGGATGCCGTTGGCCATCTTCCTGCTCCACAACTACATCTCCGGCCTGCCCGCCGACCTGATGGAGGCGGCCCGCATCGACGGGGCCGACCACCCCACGATCTTCTGGCGGCTGGTCCTGCCGCTGTCGGTGCCGGCCCTCGCCGCCTTCGCCATCTTCCAGTTCCTGTGGGTGTGGAACGACTACCTCGTCGCCTCCACCTTCCTCGGCACGTCGCCGGAGTCGTCGCCGATGACCGTGCGCCTGGCGACGCTGTCGGGCTCGCGCGGCCAGGACTGGCACCTGCTCACGGCGGCGGCCTTCGTGTCCATCGCTCTGCCCGTCGCCGTGTTCTTCGGGCTCCAGCGCTACTTCGTGCGCGGCCTCCTGGCCGGCTCGGTGAAGGGATGACCCCATGGCGTCGGTGACCTTCGATCAGGTCAGCAAGCAGTACCCCAACGGCGCCTTCGGGATCCGGGACATCTCGCTCGAGGTCGCCGACGGCGAGCTGCTCGTGCTCGTCGGCCCGTCCGGCTGCGGCAAGTCCACCGCCCTGCGCAGCGTCGCCGGGCTGGAGGAGATCACCCACGGCCGGCTGCTGATCGGCGAGCGCTCGGTGGAGGGCCTCGCGCCCAAGGACCGCGACGTGGCCATGGTCTTCCAGAACTACGCCCTGTACCCGCACATGACCGTGGCCCAGAACATCGGCTTCGCCCTCAAGCTGGCCGGGCGGCCCAAGGCCGAGATCGCGGCCCGGGTCGACGAGGTCGCCACGTCGCTCCAGCTCGAGCCGTGGCTCGCGCGGAAGCCGGCGCAGCTGTCCGGCGGGCAGCGCCAGCGGGTCGCCATGGGGCGGGCCATCGTGCGCGACCCCGCCGTGTTCCTCATGGACGAGCCGCTGTCGAACCTCGACGCCAAGCTGCGGGTGCAGGTCCGCACCGAGATCGCCCGGCTCCAGCGCGACCTGGGGACGACGATGATCTACGTCACCCACGACCAGATCGAGGCCATGACGATGGGCGATCGGGTGGCCGTGCTGCGCGACGGACGCCTCCAGCAGGTCGCCCCGCCCGAGGAGCTCTACGCCGAGCCCGACAACACCTTCGTGGCCGCCTTCATCGGGTCGCCGTCGATGAGCCTGATCGAGGGCACGATCGTGTCGGCGTCGGGGACCGGGCTGGAGAAGGACGGCTTCGCCGTGCAGCTCGGCGACCAGACGCTGCCGATCCCGTCCGCGGTGCTGGATCGCAAGCCGGCGCTGCGCGGCTTGGTCGGCGTCGACGTCGTCGTGGGCATCCGGCCCGAGGACGTCCAGGCCCACGACATCGGGCGGCGGGAGGGCGACGTGATCGCGCCGCTGAAGGCGCACGTCGAGCTGCGGGAGTCGCTGGGGTCGGAGCTGCTGGTCCACATGCGGGTCGATGCCCGGCCCGCGGTCACCGACGACACCCGCACCGTCGCCGCCGACTCCGACCCCCACGCCGTGGCCGTGCTCGAGCAGCAGGCGGAGGAGGGGCGGGCCGCCCTCATCGGGCGCTTCGACCCCCGCAGCCAGGTCCAGGCCGACACCGACGTCCTCGTCGGCATCCGCATCGACGGGCTGCACTACTTCGAC
>DASVEC010000391.1:0-9729 GCA_036380755.1 Iamia sp.
CGGCCCAGGCCGAGCATGGCGCCACCGATGATGCCGCCCCGCCCGAAGGGCAGGACGACCCGCCGCACCATCCCCCACTGCGAGCCGCCGAGCGCGAGGGCCGCCTCCTTCTCCCCCGCCGGCGCCTGGGCGAACACCTCCCGGGTGATCGACGTGACGATCGGGATGACCATCAGCGACACGACGACCCCGGCGATGAAGAAGGTCCCGGTGAGGGAGGCGTCCTCGGTCGTCCGGAAGGGTGGGAACCACGACCCGTGACGCGAGAGCCAGCTCGAGAGCGGAGCGATCTGGTTGCCGAGGAAGAGGAAGCCCCAGATGCCGTAGAGCAGGCTCGGGATGGCGGCCAGGAGGTCGACGAAGCTGGTGAGCAGGGCGCGGATCCGGGCGTTGGCGTAGGTCGTGATGTACAGCGCGGCCATGCTCCCGACGGGCACGGCGATGACCACGGCGATGGTGGCCACGATCACGGTCCCGACCAGCAGCCCCAAGACGCCGATCTGGGGCGGGCTCACGTCGGTCCGCCACTCGACGCGCGTGAAGAACGAGAGACCCTGGGAGTCGAAGGTGCGGTTGGCCCGCAGCACCAGGAAGGTGCCGATCAGCACGAGCAGGACGAACACCACGATGCCCGCGCCCGAGGTGGCGAACCCGAAGACGCGGTCGGCCCGCGTGGGCGGGTCCTCCACGGGCCTCCGGGTCGGCGCGCCGGACGGCGCGGCGGCTTCGATCGTCGTCAACTCGTCCTCCTCCGCCCGGTGCCCGGGCCCCCACCGGGCCCGGGCACCTCACGGCATCTGGTCAGGCGCTAGGCGCCGAGGGTGCAGGTGATGCCGTTGCCGTTGGCGGGGAGGGGCGTGAAGCCGAACTTCTGGAGGACCGTCGCCATCTGGCCGTTGCACAGCGGGCTGCGGACACCAGTGGCCGGGTTGGCGGTGTCGTAGCCGACCGCCCGCAGCGCCTCGGCGTAGCCGAGGGAGTCGGTGTGGAGCACGTTGAAGACGGTCCGGGCGCCGGGGAACTGACCGCCGCTGACCACCGCCGCGTTGGGCGCGTACTTGCCGAAGACCGGCTTCGCCACCGGCTGGAGGGGAGTGCCCGACACGGTGATGGCCCGCACCGTCGCAGTGGACCGGAAGTTGGGCGTCGCCCCGTTGGCCTGGGCGATCCACGAGCTGGCCGAGTAGGGGAGGATGGCGAAGGGACGATCGGCCGCGAGGACCTGGTCGCCCTTGTTCTCCTCGATGACCTTGACGGCCGGGCACGAGGGGCTCGACACGGTGCTCGGGTCGGCTCCGTCGAGCAGGTTCGAGAAGAAGAAGGCGCGGGTGCCCGAACCGGCCTGGGGGACGTAGCGCTGGATGGCGCCAGCGGTGCCGCCGACCTCGCTCCAGTTGGTGAAGCTGCAGTCGTAGATGCCCTTGATCTGCGTCTTGGTCAGCGTCGCCGGGGCCCGACCGCCGTTGAAGGCGGCCCAGCTCAGCGTGTCCTTGGCGTAGCCGAAGTAGCGGAAGCCGGCCGGGTCGCTGCCGCTCGGACCGCTCGAGGAGCGGGCGATGTCGATGCAGCCGTTGGTCAGGTTGGTCGGGTCCTTGAGGGCGTTCTTGCCGGCAGTGGACCCGTTGGGCGAGGTGTAGGTCGTGGGCGGCGCGCCCGACACCACGTAGGTGCGCGAGGCGCACCCGTTGTCGGACGGGACGACGAAGGGCGTGGTGGGCACGGCCGGGATGTTGACCGAACCCGACGCGTTGACGTTGGCCGCGCTCGTTCCGAACCGCGTCATGAGCTCCCTCATCACGAAGTCGGTGGTGTCGGATCCGGCCGCGACGAGGACGTGGGTCGGATCGGCAGCCTGGACGGGTGTCGACGTGGCCAGCGCGGCCGACGGACCGATGGACGTCACGGCCAGTGCTGCCGCGAGGACCCGGGTGCGAAATCTCATGGTGGCGTGGTCTCCCCTTCGAAGGGCGGGTTGTGAGCCGGCTCGCCCGGCGGCGGCATCCTGCGCCCCCGAGGTGACGATCGGGCTCCCGCCACATGTCCTCCAGAGGTCCGGTGGACGACGAGATGGAGATCTGGCGGCCCACCGGACGAGCGGTTCGCACTGGACGCGGATGTGTCGCCCTCCGGACACTTCAACGCCCCCGGCCGTCAACCTCGACCGGTGATCATGACCGCGTCCCGCCCTGCGCCCTCCTCGGAGCCCCGCCATGTCACCGTCGGTCCTCGACTCCTCGCGCCGCGGGCTCGCCCGTCGTTGGGCGGTCCTCCTGGCCGCGTCCCTCCTCGCCGGCGTCGTCACCACCCTCACCCTCCCGGTGCTGACCCCGGCCGGTGCCGACGACCCGCTCACCTACACGATCTCCGTCTCCCCCGAGGGCCCGTACACCGACGGCCAGGCGGTGAGGATCCGGATCGAAGGGGCCCGGGGGATGCGGGTCACCAACAGCGGCTTCTGCCACCCCGACATGCCGCCGGCCACCAGCCAGCGCGACCTCACCGAGTGGTGCACGGCCACGGTGGGCAACGGCGCGACCGGGGGGATGGAGCCGGCCGACCCCGACGGCGTCGTCGAGATGACCGTGCGGGCCGGGGTGGGCAACGCCGAGAAGGACGCCCCCGCGCTGGGGACGAGCCACCGCTGGGCGTGCGACGAGACCTCCTCGTGCCGGGTGGCGCTCGAGATCACGCCGGAGACGGGCAACGCCGTCTTCGACACCTCGGTCTCGCTCACCTATCGGGAGAACGACGCCACCGCCAGCTGCGGCGGTCCGGCCGCCGGCCAGATCTCCAGCGCCGCACCCGACCGGCTCACCGAGGCCTGGGTGGCGTGGACGATCGGCGAGTGCGCCGGCGAGGGGACGGCGACGAGCGCCTCGTTCACCAACGACGGCGCCTCGCTGGCCCAGTTCACCAGCGGTGCCGTCGACCTGGCCTACTCGGGCACGCCCGTCGGCACCCCCGGGTTCGGTGAGGCGACCCGGCCCGCGGTGCAGACGCCCGTGGCCCTGAACGCCACGGTGCTGGCCGTCGCCGGCTTCCACCCCACCGCCTCGTCGGTGCCGGGGACGCCGCTCTGGAAGCCGATCGACGACGTCCGGATGTCGACGGCGGAGCTCAACGCCCTCCTCAGCGGGCACCTCACCCTCGACGAGGGGCTCCAGGACTCGCTCAAGGCCCGCAACCCCCAGCTGGGCGAGCAGGGCACCCGTCTGGGCTTCGCCATGCCCAACGCCCTGGCCGGCCCCCAGGCGACGACCCAGCACATGACCCACCTCCTGCAGACCCGCATGGGCGACGCCTGGGCCTACCCGAACCTGGCCTCCAAGTACGAGGACCACGCCGGCGACCCCCTCGGCGCCTTCGCCGACTACAACAACGTCTACAACAGCCTGGCCATGATCAACCTGGCCACCGGCAAGCCGCAGCTGGTGGGCGACATCTACAAGAAGCTGTCCGAGAAGCCCCAGGCGGTCAGCCTGGTCCACTTCTACCTGACCGACCTGGCCACGGCCCGCCAGCTCGGCCTCACGCCCGTCGCCCTGCAGGACACCTCGGGCGGCTACGTCCTCCCGACCCCGGAGACGCTGGCCACCGACGCCTACCCGCTGACCTTCGTCGAGTACGCGGTCACCCCGTCGGAGAAGATCGTCGACGAGGCGTGCCAGGCCGACCCCGCCACCACCGCCTCGGTCCGCGACTGGGTCGGCTACCTCGTCGGCGACGGCCAGGACCACCTCGGTGCCGCCGGGCTGGTGCCCCTCCCCGACGATCTCCGCGCCGCGGCCGACACGTCGCTGGCCGGCATCGCCGCCGCGGACATCACCACCGGGCCCTGCGCCCCGACCGATCCCCCGCCGGAGGAGACTCCACCGCCGGCCGAGACGGGGGTCCTCCCGCCCGGAGACCTCCCGTCGCTCCCGACCGGCGACATCCCGAGCGTCGACGGCGACCTCCCCGGCGTCGGCGACACGCCGGGTGGCAGCGACCCGTCGTCGACTGCACCCGGCGACACGGCGGACGACGACACCGACGGGCGGGCCGACGAGGCCGACGCCACCTCGATCGAGGACGCCCGGACCGTGGCGGCCACCACCGAGATCCCCCGCCTGCCCGGGCCTCTCGGTGCCGGTGTCCTCGTGGCCACCGGCACGCTGGTGGGGCTGGTGGGGCTGACGTCGGCCACCGGCTGGCTGTCGGGCGGTCGCCGGCGGACGAGGGTCACCCCGGCGTGACGGTCCTCGACCAGCCGCGGGAGGAGACACCGGCACCCGACGAGACGGCGGCACCACCGGAGCCCCCGTCGTCCCCGCTCATGTCCTCGACGGACACCGCCGCCGAGACCCCCGGGGAGATGCCCTCGCCCCGAGCGATCGTGGCCATCGTCGCCGCCTGGCTCGTGCTCCTCGTCCTGGCCACGGCCGCCGTCCTCTACCCCCTCGGACCCCTGTTCCAGCGGCGCGAGCAGCACGAGCTCCTCCGCGGCTTCCGGGTCGAGGTCCAGCAGGCGGCCGACGCCAAGGAGGGCCTCGCCGGGCTCCTCGATGCCGAGGAGCCCCTGGCCCCCGAGGTCGGGCAGTCCGTCGCCATCCTCGACCTGGGGCGGGTGCGGGTCCAGCAGGTGGTGGTCGAGGGGGTCGGGCCCGACCAGACCCGGCGGGGTCCCGGCCACGTGCCCGGCACCGCCGGCCTCGGCCAGCCCGGCAACAGCGTCGTCGTGGGCCGGCGGTCGGGCTGGGGTGGTCCGTTCGACGAGCTCGGGTCGCTGCGGGAGGGCGACGAGATCGTGGCGACCACCCTGCAGGGCCAGACCGTCTACGTCGTCCGGTCGGTCGAGGAGCGCAGGCTCCAACCTGAGGAGCTGTACGGGCCGAGCGACGACGACCGGCTGACCCTCGTCACCAGCGCCAGCCGGTCGCCGTTCGCGACCGACCGGGCCATCGTCGTCGAGGCGGGCCTCGACGGCCGTCCCTTCGAGCCGACGCCCCAGGGCGGGCGGGCCGCATCGATCGACGGTCGCCAGGGCGACACCGGCGGGTGGGCGCCGCTGGCCCTCTTCGGCACCGGCTTCGCCGTCGCCGCCGTGCTCGCCGCCGTCCTGTACCGCCGCTGGCGCCCGCTCACCGCCTACCTGCTCACGACGCCGGCCCTGGTCGTGATGGCCATCCTGACGGGAGAGTCCGTCCTCCGCCTCCTGCCCGCATGGACCTGACCCCACCCGCGCTGAACCGGTGATCAGATCGAACGGGTAGCCGTGCGATCTGATCACCGGTTCGCTGGGGTGGGGGGAGGGAGAGGGATCAGTCGTCGTCGATGTCGTGCTCGACGATCTCGCCGGTGGCGGCGTCGACCTGGATGTCGTGGCGGGAGCCGTCGTCGCCGTCGACCTCGACGTCCCAGACGACCCGGCCGTCCTCCTCCTCGATCTCGGTGCGGTGGATCGTGCCGGGCGCCTCGGCCCGGGCGGTCGCCTCGGCCTCTTCCTGGCCGACGGCGGCGCCCTCGCGCAGCCCGGCGGCCTGCTCGGCGGTCAGGTCGTCGTCGTGCTCGCCGACGTCGTCGCCCCGGTCGTCGTCGCCTCGATCGTCGTCACCCCGGTCGGCGACGGCCGCCGGACCGGGGCCGCCGTCGCCCGTGACGGCGGCGGCGATGCCGGCGGCGCCGGCGAGGATGCCGACGACGGCGACGGCGCCGATCAGCAGGCGGTTGGTGCGGTTGATGCGTGTGGTGCTCATGCGACCACCATCCCGGATCACGCCTGAAGCGCACCTGAAGCCGGCAGCTCGACGACGACCTGGGCCCCGCCGTCGGGCCCGTCGGTCACGCCGATGCGGCCACCGTGGGCCCGGACCACCTCGGCGGCGATGGCCAACCCGAGCCCGTAGCCGCCGGTGCCCCGGGTGCGCGACCGGTCCAGGCGGGTGAAGCGCTCGAACACCCGCTCGCGATCGGCCACGGGGATGCCCGGACCGTCGTCGGCCACCCACAGCCGCACCGTCGTCCCGGTCGTGGCCACGCCGAGGCGGATCGTCGTGGCCGCGTGGCGGGCGGCGTTGTCGACCAGGTTGCGCACCACCCGGCCCAGCTGGCCGGCGTCGCCGGAGACCTGGCCGGCGGCGACCCCGGAGGCGTCCACCGTCACCTCGCCCAGGTGGCGGAGCCGGGCCGCCTCGGCCAGCACCAGGTCGTCGACGTCCAACGGGCGCCGCACCAGGCGCAGGCTGCCCTCGTCGGACCGGGCCAGCAGGAGCAGATCCTCGACCAGGGCCTGCATGCGGAAGTCCTCGGCCAGCAGGCGCTCGGCCAGCGCGGCCACGTCCACCACCGAGGGATCGGCCTGCGCCACCTCCAGCTCGTGGCGGATGGTGGCGATGGGGCTGCGGAGCTCGTGGCTGGCATCGGAGACGAACCGCCGGGTGCGGTCGCGGCCCGCCTCCAGCCGGTCGAGCATGGCGTTCATGGTGCCGGCCAGGCGGGCGATCTCGTCCCGTCCTCCGGGAGCCGGCACCCGGCGGTCCAGCTCGGCGTCGGTGATGGCGTCGACCTCGCGCCGGATGGCCTCCACCGGTCGCAGCGCCCGGCCGGTGACGATCCACGTCGTGGCGGCGACCACGAGCAGCAGCACCGGGATCCCGACCAGCAGGCTGCCGGCGACCGCCCCGGTCCCCTCCTCGACCGTCTCGGCGTTGCGGGCGACGACGACGAGGACGTTCCCGTCGGCCTCGTCCGCCACGACGCGATACGGATCGCTCTCGTCGGGCACGTCGACCGACCGCCCGTCGACCTCGTCGGTGGCCAGCGGACCGACTCCCTCCAGGCCCTCGCTGGCGGCCAGCACGGTCCCGTCGTCGGAGACGATCTGCACCAGCACCTCGTCGTCGTCGTCCGCGTCGACCAGCGCCGCCGGGTCGCTGCCCGACTCGAGGGCGGCGACCAGGTCCTCGGTCCGGAGGTCGGCCGCGGCATCGACGCTGGCGGTGAGGTCGCGCCGCAGGAGCAGCACCACCAGCACGCCCGCCACGACCAGGGCCACGCCCACGACGACCGTGGCGCCGAGCGTGGTCCGGACCCGGATCGAGCTAGCCATCGGCCACGATCCGGTAGCCGCTGCCCCGCACCGTCTCGATCGACGCCCGCCCGAAGGGGATGTCGACCTTCTTGCGCAGGTAGCGGACGTAGACCTCGACGATGTTGGGGTCGCCCTCGAAGTCGTCGTCCCACACGTGGTCCAGCACCTCGCGCTTGGACACGACCTGGCCGGCGTGGCGGACCAGGTGCTCGAGGACCGACATCTCCCGCGCCGTCAGGGCGATCTCGACGTCGCCCCGCCAGCAGCGCCGGCCACCGGGGTCGACGCGCAGGTCGCCGATCTCGAGCACGGCCGGCCGGGCCGGCGCGCCCCGCCGCAGGAGGGCTCGCAGCCGGGCGACCAGCACCAGGTGCGAGAACGGCTTGGTGAGGAAGTCGTCGGCGCCGGTGTCGAGGGCCTCGGTCTCGTCCAGCTCGCCGTCCTTGGCCGTCAGGATCAGGATCGGCGTCCACACCTCGGCCTCCCGCAGCCGACGGCACACCTGGAAGCCGTTCATCCCCGGGAGCATGAGGTCGAGGACGATGGCGTCGTAGGCCACCTCCTGGGCCCGCCACAACCCGTCGACCCCGTCGTGGACGATGTCGACGGCGAACCCGTCGGCCTCGAGCCCGCGCTCCAGCGAGGCGGCCAGGCCCTCCTCGTCCTCCACGACCAGCACGCGCACCGGCCCACACTGCCAGCCCGATCCTGAACCCGGGCTGAGAGGATCAGGCGAGGACCTCGCGGGCCTCCCACCGGGCGAGCGTGGCGGATGGCTCGGGCGACGCGACGTAGCCGGTGAGCTCGAGGAGGTCGGCCAGGCCGGCGAGGTAGAAGTCGACGAAGGCGGCCACCGCGGGGCGCTCGGCGGCCTCGGCCGACACGTAGATGTAGAGCGGGCGAGAGATCGGGTAGCTGCCGTCCTGAACCGTCTCCCGGTCGGGGGCGACACAGGGGTCGCCGGGCTCGGCCGCGATCGGGAGGATGGCCACGTCGTCGGTCTCCTCGGCGAACGGCAGCCCGACCCACCCGAGCCCACCGGTGTCGGCCGCCACCCCCTCGACGATGGTGTTGTCGTCGGCGCTGGCGGCGTAGTCGGCCCGGGTGGTGGCCGCCTCCTCCTCGGTGATGGAGCCGGCCTCGAGCCGGGGCTCGGCCGCCGCCTCCAGGACGATCTCGATGAAGGCGTCGTAGGTCCCCGACTCCTCGCCCGGACCGGTGAGGACGAGACGCTCGTCGGGCAGCGTCGTGGTCGATCCCAGCTCACCGGCCAGGTCCTCGGCCTCGGCCCAGCTGTCGATGCCCACGGCCTCGACCCCGATCAGGGCGTAGAGGTCGGCGAAGGTCAGGCACTCGACCGGGTTGTCCGGCGATGTGATCACGGCGACCCCGTCGAGCCCGATGGCCAGCTCGATGGCCTCGACCCCGGCGGCGGTGCAGCGCTCTTGCTCCTCGGGCTTGATGGGCCGCGACGCGCCGGTGATGTCGACCCCGCCCTCGCAGAAGATCTCGAACCCGTCGCCCGTGCCGGGCCCGTCGACCGACACGTCGACCCTCCCGTTCTGGCCCCGGAAGGCCTCGCCGGCGAGCGACGAGACGGGCTCGACGGTCGACGATCCGGTGATCGAGACCGAGCCGGACACGGTCGTGTCGGCGCGGGCCGAGGTGAGCTCGGCGTTCTTGTCCGAGTTGTCGTTGCCGCACGCCGCGCCGAGCAGGGCGAGGGCGGTCAGGGCGATGGCGAGGGGGTGGCGCACGGCCGGGGGCGTCCTTCAGGTGAACGGAGGACGAATCCTAGGTGTCGGACATCCGCTCCCACGCCGCCACGACCTCGGCGTCGGCCGGGTTCGAGAGCAGGTCGACGGCGGCGGCGGGCGCCACCCAGCGGACCTCGTCGACCTCGGCGTTGGGGGCGAACTCGCCTCCCACGACCTCCATGGCCCAGTAGCGGACCTGCTTGGTCCGGCCCTTCCGGTCGATGTAGTGGGTCGAGGGCAGCTCCGCGCCCAGCTCGCCCCGCAGACCGGTCTCCTCCTCGACCTCACGGCGGGCGCAGTCCTCGTCGCTCTCGCCCGGGAGGCGCTTGCCCTTGGGCAGGCTCCAGTCGTCGTAGCGGGGCCGGTG
This sequence comes from Iamia sp., assembly GCA_036380755.1. Classification (GTDB taxonomy): domain Bacteria; phylum Actinomycetota; class Acidimicrobiia; order Acidimicrobiales; family Iamiaceae; genus Iamia. The sequence goes on from DASVEC010000391.1 coordinate 9,194, forward strand.
GACGAGCAGGATCGCCACCCGCCCGTCGCCGTCCGCCCCGGCCACCACCCCACCGGCGGCGCGGACCTCGACCGCGTCACCCGCCGCCGAGGTCACGGCAACCAGGCCCACCGGTCGTCGGTGGCCGCCTTCTCCCACCGCGCCGGCCAGGTGGCGCGCAGCTCGGCCCGGCGGGCTCGCTCGCCGGCCACCAGCAGACCGAGGGCGAAGGCCTCGGGCGCGGTGATCTCGTCGGCCGCCGCCGCGGTGCGCAGCCACTCCTCGGCCACGACGGTGTCCTGGTGGTCGCCCAGCACGTCCTGGACCCGCCGCACGCCCTTGGCCGCCTTGCGGGCCGGCCGGCCCACGACGGGGGTCACGGCCTCGGTGGCGTAGCGGACCTGCTTGGCCCCCTTGCGCACCTCGTGGAGGGCGGCGTCCTCGGGCTCGTCGCCCAGGGCGTCGACCTGCCGGCGGAGGTCGCGCCAGGGCTTGGCCACCAGGCCGGGCAGCACGTCGCCGGCGCGCTCGTCGGACTCCCGGCGCAGCGGCGGGTC
>DASVEC010000392.1:0-4815 GCA_036380755.1 Iamia sp.
GCGATGCCGTTCATGGCCTCGATGCCGACACGGGCCTCGTCGCCGTCGCCGGTGAGGCCGGAGACGGCCTCGGGCCCGGCCAGGACGAGGGCGCCCAGGGCGAGGACCAGCGGGGCGGTGCGGCCGGCGGCCTCGGAGGCGGCCCGGCCGAGGACCTTGGTGGACCAGTGGTAGAGCCCGGCGACCAGGGCGATGGTGGCGGCCACCAGGGTCAGGTGCGACTGGGCCGTGATCCACTGGGTGCCGGCCAGCTCGAGCGCCCCCTGGAACGGGGTGGCCGCGCCGACCAGCGTGGCGACCAGCAGGATCAGCGTGGCGAGCACGCTGCCGACCAGGCCGCTGGTCGGGGTGGGGCGGCCGCCCTTGAGCGTGAGCCCGACCAGCCCGAGCACGGCGAGGACCGGCAGCGGGGCCAGCAGGGCCATGCCCTTGGTGACCGGCTGCTGGGCCAGGTCGGGGTCGATGGCGGTGAGGGCGAAGGCGCCGATGCCGAGGACGGCGAAGGCTCCGATGGCGCCCATCGCCGCGCCCCGGTTGGGGAGGCGGGAGCGGCTGGCGGTGGCGGCGGTGTCGAGCACCAGCCCGAGGACGGGGATGGCGGCGGCGTACACCTGCGGCTGGCGACCGACCCAGGCGACCTGGTCGTACATCTGCGGGCCGGGGGCGCCCAGGAAGGTGCCGCCGCCGAAGCGATGGTCGAGGTAGACGAGCAGCAGCACGGCCAGCAGCACCGGCAGGGTCAGCAGCCAGATGACCGTGGTGCAGAGCAGCGACCAGGCGAACATCGGGACCCGGTCGAGGCTCATGCCCTCGGCCCGCACGGCGAGCACGGTGGCGGCCACGCAGACCGACCCGAGCAGCAGGCCGACGACGACCAGGCCGGTCGAGGCGGCCCACAGGTCGACGGCGTCGGTGCGCCCGCCGCCGGGCCCGCCGTTGATGGCGTAGGCGGTGACGGTGAGGCCGGCGCCGACCAGGAAGGTCCAGAACGAGGCCGCGGCCGCCCGGGGGAAGGCGATGGCGCGGGCGCCCACCTGGAGGGGCACCACCACCATGGCCAGCCCGAGCAGGGCGGGGAGGATGAAGAGCAGCGTCGCCGACGTGGCGTGGAAGGTGACCACCTGGGGGGCGGTCTCGCCGTCGAGGATGGTGTTGCCGAGGGTGCCGTCGATGCGATCGATGCCACCGAGGAGCCCGGTGACGCCGGACGCCAGGCCCAGCAGGAGGGCGGCGCCGACGTAGAGGCGACCGACGACCTTGTGGTCGGACGACCCGAGGATCCCGGCGAACCCCGTGGGGGCGACCAGGGGCCTCGTCGGGGTGGCGGAGCTGGTGTCCGTGGTGCCGGGATCGGCGGCCGCGGGCGGGGCTTGGGTTGCTGTCATCGACGCGTGGACCTCTGAGGAGACGCCCACCTCGCGCAGGACGGGGCGCCACCTGGTGGGGAGACAGTTCCTATCGCTGGCGGACAATACACAGGCACCCTCTCGGGCCGACAAAGGGACGGGGAGGAGGTCATCGCCGGGCCACCCGTCACGTCGCGCCGGCCAGCAGCTGGTCGAGGGCCATGGCCCCGAACAGCAAGGTGACGTAGGTGATCGACCAGTGGAACAGCCGCATGGCCTTGGCCGGGTCGGGGCGGCGGTGGAGCTGGACGGTGAGGCCGAGGTAGGCCCCGCCGAGGACGACGGCGGCGACGGTGTAGACGGCGCCCATCGAGGCGACGGGGGCGAAGACGACGGTCAGGGCCCAGAGCAGGGCGGTGTAGCCGACGATCCGCACGGTGACGGCCCGCATGCTCGACACGACCGGCAGCATCGGGACCTCGGCGGCGGCGTAGTCGTCGCGGTAGCGGACGGCCAGGCACCAGAAGTGCGGTGGCGTCCACACGAAGATCACGGCGAAGAGGACCCACGGCGCCCAGCCCAGGCTTCCCGTGACCGAGGACCAGCCGACGAGCGTGGGCACGGCTCCGGCGGCCCCGCCGATCACGATGTTCTGGGTCGACGTGCGCTTCAGCCACAGCGTGTAGACGAAGACGTAGAAGAGGGTGGCCGACACGGCCAGCACGGCCGACAGCAGGTTGACCGTTCCCCACAGGAGGGCGAACGCCGCCACCTCGAGGGTGAGGGCGAAGACCATCGCCGCCCGGGGGGTGATCTCACCGGTGACCAGCGGACGGTTCTGCGTCCGCTTCATCAGCTTGTCGATGTCGCGGTCGACGACCATGTTGATGGTGTTGGCGCCACCGGCGGCGAGCGCCCCGCCGAGCACGGTCCAGAGCACCAGCCAGCCGCTGGGCAGGCCGCGGGCGGCGACGACCTGCACCGGCACCGTCGTGACCAGCAGCAGCTCGATGATCCGGGGCTTGGTGAGCGCCAGGTAGGCGGCCGCCTTGGAGCGGGTCGGCACCTCTGCGGGCGTGTCGGTGGTGACGGGGACGTCGTCGACCAACGGCATCGGCTCACCCACCATGCGGAGTCTGGGCGTGACCAGCGGCGGCCGTCCCGTGAGCGGCGAGACGGCGGCGGCACCGTGGGCGGGCGGGGTCACGGCGGCGAGACTACGGCCGCTTCCCGGAGGGGGCCAAAGGGGAGCCCGAGACGTCACCCGGTGGGGCGACGGTCACCCCGTCCCCTTGGGCAACCGGTAGGGCGCAGCCGTAGTCTCGGGGGGGTGGCCGTGACGGAACGCGCCCCCGCTCTCTCTCCCACCACCTATCGCCGCATCACCTCCGTCGCGCTCTGGTCGCTGGTGGTGATCGTCGTGACGGGCGCGGGCGTGCGGCTCACCGGGTCGGGTCTCGGGTGCTCGTCGTGGCCGGGGTGCGAGCCGGGCCGGTTCGTGCCCCACGGCGAGTCGTCGTGGAACCCGTGGATCGAGTTCGCCAACCGCCTCATCACCGGGGCCGTGTCGGTGGCGGTGGCGCTCTCCGTGCTGGGCTCGCTGCGCCGGGTGCCGCGGCGGCGCGACCTCACCCTCCTCTCCTGGGGTCTCGTCGGCGGCGTGCTGGCCCAGATCGTCCTGGGGGCGATCGTGGTCCGCCTCCACGTCCACCCCATCGCCGTGCAGGGCCACTTCCTGGTCTCGGCCGTGCTGGTGGCCACCGCCGTCGTCCTCCACCACCGGGCCGCTCGACCCGACGGCCCCGACGGCGGCCCCGAGCACGCCTTCGCCCTGGCCGGGCCGGCGGTGCTGCGCCTGGGGCGGGCGACCGTGGCCATGGCCGCGGTGGTGATGCTGGCCGGCACCCTCGTCACCGGCACGGGCCCCCACGCCGGCGACGAGACGGCCGAGCGCCTCGAGTGGCTGTCGGTCCGCAGCGTCGCCCTGATCCACAGCGGGCTGACCTGGGCCTTCCTCGCCGTGCTGGTGGCCCTCGTCCTCCGCATGCGCCGCGAGCTGGTGGGCCCGATCGGGATGGAGCGGGCCAGCGCCCTGCTCACCGTGGTGGTGCTCCAGGGCGGGCTCGGGTACCTCCAGTACGTCACGGGCGTGCCCGAGCTGCTGGTGGGCCTGCACGTGCTGGGGTCGATGCTGGTGTGGGCGGCGGCGCTGCGCCTCTACCTCACGCTCGCCGAGCCGCTGCCGGCGCCCGCGCCCTCGGTGCCCGCCGACGACACGCTCGACCCGTCGGCCGCCCTCCCGGCGGCGGGGGGATGAGGCGTGACCGAGACCGCCCCACTCGAGGTCATCGAGCCGGACCTGGACGAGGCCACCGATCTCGACCGGCCGTGGCAGGTCATCGTGTGGGACGACCCGGTGAACCTCATGCAGTACGTCACCTGGGTGTTCCGCAAGCTGTTCGGCTTCTCCAAGGCCAAGGCGACGTTCCTGATGCTCCAGGTCCACAACGAGGGCCGGGCCATCGTCTCCACCGGACCCCGGGAGAAGGCCGAGCTCGACGTGTTCCGGCTCCACGAGCACGGGCTCTGGGCCACCATGGAGCAGCAGCCGTGAGGTCCCACTGAGGTGGCTCGCCGCCTGGTGTCGCGCAAGCGCGACGGCACCTTCACCCTGAACCTCGACGACGACGAGCAGGCTCTGCTCACCGCCCTCGCCGACCAGCTCGACCCGCTGCTCGACGATCCGTCGGCCGACCCCGGCCTGCGCCGTCTCTTCCCCCCGGCCCGCACCGACGACCTCCTGGCCGAGGCCCAGTGGGAGATCGAGCAGGGCGCCAACCTGCGCGACGCCCGCCGCGCCGCCCTCGACGTGGTGCGGGCGCCCGAGGCCGGACCGCTGTCGGAGGAGGCCGTGATCGCCTGGGTCCAGGGCATCAACGCCCTGCGCCTCGTGCTGGCCGAGCGGCTGGAGATCGACGGCGACCAGGAGGCCGAGGAGGCCACCGTCGTGCGCGCCCTCGCCCTGGCCGACGACGCCGACCTGCCCACCGACGAGCGCGACCGGGCCCGCCGCATCGTCCACATGTGGCAGGTCTACGAGCTCCTCGGCGTCATGGTCGCCCACGCCGTCCGCGCCCTGGGCTGATCACCAGGGGCACGGCCGCCCGTCCCGGCTACCGTCGGACCGGTCGCCGGCTCCGGCCGGCGGACGGGCCCCCGTCGTCCAGCGGCCCAGGACATCGGCCTTTCAAGCCGGCAACGCGGGTTCGAATCCCGTCGGGGGTGCTCCGCCTTCCACTCCTGGTGGGAGTGGGTTCGAGCAGTGACCCAAGGGTCCTCGCCCGCCTCGTCGGCGAATATGGGTTCGACGGGATCCCGTTCGCTTCGGGCACTGTTGGGATCGAGCGTTGCAGCCAAAGGCCGAGTGGGCGACCCCGCGGCTGTCATCCTCGGCGACGACGAAGACCTT
>DASVEC010000393.1:0-4307 GCA_036380755.1 Iamia sp.
CGCTTCACTGTCACAGGGGGTGGGTAGCGTGGGCGCGGCCCCCGACCGAGGAGGCGCCGTGCCGCCACCGACCACCACCACCGCCGGCGACGTCATCCCCGCCGAGGCCCCACCGGCGGAGGCCCCCCTGGCCTCCCGCTACCACACCGTCCGCGACCTCACCGAGACGCTGGCCGCCCCGCTGGGGCCCGAGGACCAGACCGTCCAGTCCATGCCCGACGTGAGCCCCACCAAGTGGCACCGGGCCCACACCACCTGGTTCTTCGAGACCTTCGTCCTGCAGGCCCACCACCCGGGCTACCAGCCCTTCCACGAGGCCTTCGGCTACCTCTTCAACTCGTACTACGAGGCCGTCGGCGCCCGCCACACCCGGTCCGACCGGGGCCAGATCACCCGGCCCACCACGGCCGAGGTCGGCACCTACCGTGAGGCGGTCGACCGCTCGATGGCCGCGGTCTTGTCGGCCGACATCGGCGAGGCCGTGGGCGAGCTGGTCACCCTCGGCCTCCACCACGAGCAGCAGCACCAGGAGCTCCTGCTCATGGACATCAAGCACGTGCTCTCGTGCAACCCGCTGCGCCCCGCCTACCTCGCCGGCGACCCGCCCCGCGCCGGCGATCCCGGGCCGCTCGGCTGGGTCGACCGGCCCGGTGGCATCGTCCCCGTGGGCCACGACGGCGGGGGGTTCGCCTACGACAACGAGGGCCCTCGCCACGACACCCTCCTGCGGCCGCACCGCGTGGCCGACCGGCTGGTCACCAACGGCGAGTGGATGGCGTTCATGGCCGACGGCGGCTACGAGCGGCCCGACCTGTGGCTGTCCGACGGGTGGGCCGAGGTCCAGGGCCAGGGCTGGCGGGCGCCGCTCTACTGGGAGCAGGTGGGCGACGGCTGGCACGAGTTCACCCTCGCCGGCCGGCACGAGGTCGACCCCCACCGGCCCGTCGTCCACGTCAGCCACTACGAGGCCGACGCCTACGCCCGCTGGGCCGGCGCCCGCCTGCCGGCCGAGCAGGAGTGGGAGGCGGCGGTGGCCGACCAGCCCTTCGTCGAGCCCCGCTTCACCGCTTCCGGGCCGCACCCTCGCGGCATCGGCGAGATCGATCGCGGGCCGGTGCGCCAGGCCTTCGGCGAGGTGTGGCAGTGGACCTCGTCGGCCTACCTCGGCTTCCCCGGCTACGCCCCGCCGGCCGGCGCGGTGGGCGAGTACAACGGCAAGTTCATGAGCGGGCAGCACGTCCTGCGGGGCTCGAGCTGCGCCACCCCGCCGGGCCACGCCCGGGCGACGTACCGCAACTTCTTCCCCCCCAAGGCCCGCTGGGCCTTCTCCGGGGTCCGTCTGGCCGCCGACGCATGACCCTCCCCGAGACGATGGCCGAGAACGTCGGCCGCACCCTGCGCGACCGGCCCCAGCGCTGGCTGTCGCCCAAGTGGTTCTACGACGACCTCGGCAGCGTCCTGTTCGACGCCATCACCCACCTCGACGAGTACTACCCGACAGGGCGCGAGCGGTCGATCCTCGCCGCCCGGTCGGCCGAGATCGCCGCCGCCTCGGGCGCGGACACCATCATCGAGCTGGGCTCGGGCACGTCGGAGAAGACCCGCCTCCTGCTCGACGCCTTCGCCGCCGCCGGGACGCTGCGCCGGTTCTGCCCGCTCGACGTGAGCGCGCTGGTGCTCGAGCAGGCCGCCGCGGTCATCGCCGCCGAGAGGCCCGCCGTCGAGGTCGTCCCCGTCGTCGGCGACTTCCTCCACGACCTCGACCGCATCCCCACCGGCGGGCGCCGGCTGGTCGTCTTCCTGGGCGGCACGATCGGCAACCTCACGCCCGACGAGCAGGGCAACTTCCTCGGGCGCGTCGCCGCCGCCCTCGAGCCCGGCGACGGCCTCCTCCTCGGCACCGACCTGGTCAAGGACGTCGATCGTCTCCTCGCCGCCTACGACGATCCCATCGGGGTCACCGCCGCGTTCAACCGCAACGTCCTCGCCGTCCTCGGGCGCGAGCTGGGTGCCGACGCCGACCTCCGGCGCTGGCGTCACGAGGCCCGCTGGGATCCCGACGCCGAGCGCATCGAGATGCACCTGGTCTCGGTGGGCGCCCAGGTCCTCCGGGTCCCCGCCTGCGACCTCGAGATCGCCTTCGCCGACGGCGAGAGCATCCAGACCGAGATCAGCGCCAAGTTCCGCCTCGAGGGCCTCGCCCCCCTGCTGGCCAAGACCGGGTTCGGCTCCTGCCGGACCTGGACCGACGCCGCCGGCGACTTCGCCCTCACCCTCGCGCTCGTCGACTGAGAAACCCGGCGCCCGGTCGCCGCACCCGCCGGTACGGTCGCCGGGTCCGCGACACCAGAGGGTGCACCGTGCGATCTCTCCCGACCTCCTAGGTCCGACGACGACCTCCCCGTAGCCGAGCCGCCTGGCGGCCTGTCCTGCCGCGCTCCGAGTCGAGAGTGAGCCCGACCCGTGTCATCCGACCTGGCCGCCGCGTACCTGCGGTGGGCCCTCCTCCGCGCCGCCCTGGCGCGCGGGTGGTGGCTCGCCACCTCCCTGCACCTCGTCGTCGATGCCCGCCTGTCGGCGACCCAGCTCCTGCTGATCGGGGCCTTCCAGGCCCTGACGGTCCTCGTCGCCGAGGTCCCGGCCGGCGTGCTGGCCGACACCGTGAGCCGAGGCCGTGGTCGCCGCCCAGGTCGTCACCGGGACCGGCATGGCCCTGACCGGTGTGGTCGACGGGTTCGTCCCGCTGGTCGTGACCCAGTGCCTCTGGGGCGGGGGCTGGGCGCTGGCGAGCGGGGCCGACGTGGCGTGGATCACCGACGAGCTGGACCGCTCCGACGAGATCGATCGGGTCCTGGTGGCCCAGGCTCGACACGAGCTGGTCGGCACCCTGCTCGGCCTCACCGCCGGCGGCGCCCTGGCGTGGGCCACGAGCCGGGAGGTGGCGATCGTCCTGGCCGGCATCGCCATGGCGTTCCTGGCGGTGTCCGTCGCCCGCTGGCCCGAGACCCCTCGCCCCGGCCCGCCCGTCGGCGCCCGGGTGGGCGAGGCCGCGGCGGTCGTGCGCAGGAGCATCGTCCTGGCGCGGGGCGACCGGGTGATCCTCGGCGTCCTCGTCGCCACCGCGCTCGTCAACGGGGGGGCCGAGGGGTTCGGGCGGCTCCGCGAGCGGACGTTGCTCGCCCTCGGGCTGCCCGCGGTCGCCCCGATCGTGTGGTTCACGACCCTCGCCGTGGCCAGCGCGGCCGCCGGCGCTCTGGCCCTGCGGGTCGTCCAGGCCCGCATCGACGGCACCGACGCGGCGCGCCGGTCCTACGTCGGGGCCGCCGGCGTCGGCACCGTCGGCTTGCTGGTGTTCGCCCTGGCGCCGAACGGGGCGGGGGCGGCGGCCGGCGCAATCCTCGTCACCGGCCTCTCCCAGCCGCTCACCCGCGTGGCGGCCACGGTCCTGGTGAACCGACGGACGACGAGCGACGTCCGGGCCACCGTCCACTCGATGCTGTCGTGGAGTGAGAACGCCGGCGAGCTGGTCTTCGGGCTCGCCCTCGCCGTGGTCGCGGCGCGGACCACGCCGACGGTGGCCCTGGTGATCTCCGCGCTGCTGGTCGGCGCCGCCGGGCTCGCCGTCAGTCGGGCGAGTAGACGTTCAGCCCGTCGGGGCGCAGGAAGGCAGCGAGGGTGATCCTGGCCGTGCGGGCCACCTCGACCGCCAGGCTGGTGGGGGCGCCGACGGCGACGACGGTGCCGAAGCCGGCGGCCCACGCCTTCTGGACGATCTCGAAGCCGGCCCGACCGGAGACGTAGAGGGCGAGCTCGGTCGCGGGGAGGGCCTCGTCGACCCGGAGCCGGCCGACGACCTTGTCGACGGCGTTGTGGCGCCCGATGTCCTCGCGCACCAGCACCACCTCGCCGTCCGGTCGGAAGGCGGCGGCGGCGTGGACCCCGCCGGTGGCGGCGAACAGCTCCTGGGCCGGGCGCACGGCGTCGGCCACCCCGACCATCACGGCGGTCGACACCGCGGGATGGCCGTCGAGCGGACGCAACCGGTCGAGCATCTCGTCCACCGTCGCCGACCCGCACACCCCGCACGCCGAGGTGGTCGGGGTCAGGCGGGGGACGACGGGTCGGGCCGTCCCCCCGGTGGCCACGTCGACCACGTTGAAGGCGGCCCGCTCGTCGAGCCCGAGGCCGCAGGATCGGACGCCGTCGAGCCGGGCGCCGTCGAGCAGCCCCTCGGCCCAGGCGAAGCCGACGGCGAGGTCGTGGTCGTCGCCGGGGGTGCGCATGGTGGTGGTGACGATCTGGCCGTC
>DASVEC010000394.1:0-6980 GCA_036380755.1 Iamia sp.
TCTCGGGGACGGGGGCGTCGACGGTGGACAGGGCCCGGATGTAGTCCTCGAAGGGGTGGATCGTCTCCGCCACCTCCTCGGGCAGCCCGAACCAGAACGGCGAGGTGGGGTCGATCTGGGTGGCGTGGGCCCGGAGGGCCGCCGACTTCACCGCATAGAGGCCGTCGACGTCGATGCTGGTGGTGATGCGGTGGTCCTGGGACTCCCGGCTGAACCACTCCTCGGAGTAGGGCGACTCGAGCCCCTGGTCCAGGAACGCCTGGTGAGTGGCCTCCAGCCGCTTGCGCGACCAGACCGACCAGTAGACCTTGGCCACCTGCCACGGCTCGCCGGCCTCGGGGTAGGCGTCGGGATCGGCCGCGGCCGGGATGGCGGCCATGGTGACCTCGTGGACCCGCAGGTGGTCGGGGTGCGGGTAGCCGGACTGGTCGTCGCCGTAGGTCAGCACCACCTGGGGTCGCTCCCGCCGGATGATCGTGACCAGGCGCTCGACGGCCTCGTCGAGCGGGGCCCGGGCGAAGCAGCGCGGGTCGGCGTTCTCGGGGCTGTCGGGCATGCCCGAGTCCCGGTAGCCGAGCAGGACGACCTCGTCGTAGCCGATGACGGCCACGGCGGCGGCCAGCTCCTCCAGCCGGACGTCGGGGAGCCGGTCCCGGACCTCGGGGGTGTCGAGGGCCGGGTTGAGGATGTCGCCCGCCTCGCCGCCGGTGCAGCACACCAGGACGGTCCGGACGCCCGCCTCGTGGTAGCGGTGGACGGTGCCGGCCCCCTTCGACGACTCGTCGTCGGGGTGGGCGTGGATGCTCAGCAGGCAGCGGGGGTCGGTAGCCATCGTCGGCCCAACCTAGAGCCTCGCGGGCCCGATCCGGACGGGGATCCGTCCACCGGCGCCTCGTGCGAGCCCGGGCGCGACTGACCCCCGGGGAGCGACCCCGGGGGTCTGTCGTCGAAGGGCATCGTCACCGTGGCCGCCGTCGGTGTGAAAGGGCCCGGTGGTCTCGAGGTGGGCATCGACGATGAGGGGCCGGCGGTCCCGGCAGGTCGTCTCCTCCTCGTCGAAGACCACGCTACGAACGCATCCGTGGGGTCCCTCGAACGGAACGGGCGGTGTCTTCAGCCTTCTGCTTTGTCAAGGTCAAGCCGGCGACTGCACCATCACCGACCCGGTGACTGGGGTCACCATGCGCCTCCGATGCCGGAGCGTCAACCCCCGAACGTTCGCGCGACGGCTGACCTAGGCCGACGCCGCCAGAGCGGCCCGATCGGCCTTCGACGACTGGTACGCGGCGAAGCCCAGGGCGAGGACGCCGAGGAGGAAGAAGATGCCGATGGGGCCGGAGAGGACGACGTAGGCGACGCCCGCGATGGCGCAGATCATGAGCGTCCGGCTGCGGGTGGGACGGGTCAGCGAGCGCACGGCCAGGGCGCCGAGGACCACCGGCAACAAGGCGGAGATGATGGCGGGGCCGGGGCCGACGAGGTCGAGGATGTTCACCGAGTAGTCGGCCACGACGGGATCGCTGTCGGCGAACTCGTCCAGGGCCGCATCGATCTTGGCGGAGTCGCTGGCGTCGCCGCCGTCGGCCTGGACCACCACCATGGCCCCGAGCTGGTCCATGACCCTCGGCGGGGCGACGGGCAGGACGAACAGGGCGATCCCGCTCACCACCGCCACCAGCAGGGCGAGCACGGCGGCGCGACCGCCGGGCTGGGCGGTGAGGCGCAGGATCAGCCCCCGGGGACCGGGGACCTCGTCGACCTCGACGACCTCGGACGGGGGCCGGGGTGTGCGGCCGGGGCGGCCACCCGTGCCCGTGCCGGTGACCGGCTCCGGCCGGGGCGGGAACAGCTTGCCCAGGAGACCGCCGGGGGCGGACGATGACGGCGCCGGATCCTTGGCCAGGCTCGTCTTGGTGCCGCCCCGCTTCGGCGTCTCCTCGACCGTGCGCGACGGGCGGGCCGAGGCCCGCTTGGCCCCCTCGGTGCGCGCCTGGCGGGCCTCCCGCTCCTGGCGGTTGCGTGCCTGGCGACGGCGCTTGGCCGCATCCTTGTCAGCGGGCACTGCTACACACTCCGGGGTGACGACGGTCGGCCGGCGGTTCCACGGCCGCGAACCTAGTGAACGGCTGCGACCGACCCCCCAACGTGCCCGCTGCCGGTGGGTGCTCGTCCTCGCCGGCGCCGCCGTGGTCGCCGCGCTGGTGGCCGGGTGCGGGGGTGGGCCCGACGCCTCGGTCGGGGTCGTCCGGGTCGACGGCGCCGTCGAGGTGCGGGCCAAGGCGTGCGGCGACGGCGGGATCGAGCGGGTCGACGTGGTGGACCCGGCGGCGCCCGGGGAGCCGGTGTGGTCGGCCGTCGCCGTCGATCCCGGTGCGGCCCGGCGGACGGTCCCGGTGGCCGGCCGCGTGCCGGGCTACCAGGTCGACGATCGCCGGTCCGACGGTGACCTCCCCGACCGGCGGCTGCGGGTCCTCGTCGAGGGGCCCGACGGCGAGAGCTGGGGCGGTCCCCGCTTCACCCCGTCGGCCCTGGACGACGGCGTGCTGCGGGTCGCCGGGCAGGACGTGCCCCTCGAGGAGTGGGAGGCCGAGCCGGCTCGGTGCCCGGACGTGGGCCTGGCGGCGGCGCTGGTCGGCGGGGCCGCCACCGCCGTGGTCGCCGGCCTCCTGTGGCTGGTGGTGCGGGCCCTCGCCCGGGTCGTCGGACGACGGGGCCACCAGCCCGGGGGCTGACGACGGGCGCTCAGCCGGCGAGGGCGTCGGCCGCGGCCGTGAGGATGCCCTCGTCGACCGGCGCGGCGAGGTCCGGCCCGCTGATGCCCAGGATCCAGGACACCAGGGCGCCGACCCGGACGACACCCGCCATCGCCGTGGTCCCCGTGTCGGCGGCGGTGGCGAGGAGGGCCTCGTCGCCGGCGCCGTCGACGGGGGCCACCTCGGTGCCGGGCTGGCAGGTCACCAGGGCGTCGCCCAGCTCGGCGGTGAAGGCCTCGGCGGCCGCGTCGTCGGGGAAGCGGAGGATGGCCTGCTGGAAGAGGATCGCCTCCTCGTCCGCGCCGGCCACGAGGGCCTGGGCCGCCTGGTCGTCCCACGTCTCCTCGAGGGTGATGTCCGGGCACAGCTGAGGGTCGAAGGTCCCGTCGCCCAGGGTGTCGTCGGGGGTGAACTCGGGCCCGACGGCTGCGGGGTCGAGGAGGAGACCGGCCAGCTCGCTGTCGTCCGGGACCGGGGCCGTGGTCGTCGGGCCCTCGGTGGTGGTCGTCTCGTCGTCGGCCGGGGCCTCGGTGGTGGTCTCGTCGTCGGCGGGCGCCTCGGTGGTGGTCTCGTCGCCGGCCGCCTCGGTGGTGGTGGTCGACGTCGGGTCGCCGCTGGCGTCGTCGTCGCCGTCGTCGCCACAGCCGACCAGCCCGGAGGCCACGAGCAGGAGGAGCGTGGCCAGGAGGGGGATCGAGCGGCGGCGGGTCGTCATCCGACCACCTTGGCACAGTCAGCGGAAGTCACGACTGCGGGCCGGGGCCTGGAGGTCGAGGGCCCAGATGCGCTCGGCGATCACGTTGGTGACACCCTCGGCCCGCTCCAGGCGACCCCGGACGAGCAGGGCCGGGGCCGAGGTGGCCACCCGCCGGTGCCGGGACCAGCACCCCTTGGACACGACCACGTTGACCAGCCCGGTCTCGTCCTCCAGGTTCACGAAGATGGTGCCGCCGGCGGTGGCGGGGCGCTGGCGGTGCGTCACGACGCCGGCCACCAGGACCCGGGGCGCGTCGGCCCGTGACGTCGCCGGCGCGGTGGAGGGGGGCGGGGAGCCGAGCCGGGGCCAGCCCCAGGACGCCGAGGTCACCACCACCCGCCGGACCCAGCCCCCCGCCTCCTCGGCGGCCGCCGGCCCGGGCTCGGGCCCGGGCTCGACGAAGGCCGGCTCCACCCGCCGCACCCCGTCCCCTCCGGCCCCGTCCCCCTCGAACCGGTGATCGGATCGGACGGCTTCCCGTTCGATCTGATCACCGGTTCGGATGTCTTGGCGGGGGCCGAGGTCGAGGACGTCGAGGTCGGCGTCGAGGGGGCCGACATCGGCATCGGTGGCGGGGTGGACGGCACCGGGGCGGGGGCCGGTGGGCCCGGGGACGTGGGCCAGGTCGACGGCGGTGACGACCCCGAGCGCGGCCAGCTCGCCCCGGACGAAGCGGGTGGGGTGGCCGTCGGCGCTGATGCTGGTGGCCCACAGGTCGGCCGAGGCCTGCTCGGCCGGGGTCATGCCCGGCAGCGTCGGGGCCTCGGCCCCGGTGACGATGCCCGCCAGGCGGTCGGAGCGGGACTGGGCCACGGCGCCGACGGTCCACAGCGCCTGGCGCCGGCTGGGACCGAAGCAGTCGAGGGCACCGGCGGTGGCCAGGGCCTCCAGGGCGGCGAGGGAGGCACCGCTGCGCCGGGCCAGGTCCTCGGCGTCGACGTAGGGCCGCTCGGGGCCGTTCGGCCCGTCGGGCCGGCGTCCCTCGGCGATGACCCGGGCCAGGTCGTCGCCCACGCCCCGCACCGTGCCCAGGCCGAGACGGACCGCCGGGCCGCCCACGCCCCACAGCTCGGGCGGGGCGCCGACCCACGACCGGGGCCCGGCCCGGTCGACGCAGTCGACCTCGAGGGTGGCGTCGAGCCCCGAGGCGTTGACGTCGGGACCCCGCACCGGCACGCCGTGGCGGCGGGCGTCGCGCACCAGCGAGTGGGGCGAGTAGAAGCCCATGGGCTGGGCGTTGAGCAGACCGACGCAGAAGGCCGCGGGCTGGTACCGCTTCATCCACGACGAGGCGTAGACCAGGTAGGCGAAGCTCACCGAGTGGCTCTCGGGGAAGCCGTAGTTGGCGAAGGCGGCCAGCTTGTCCCACAGCTCCTCGGCCGTCTCCCGGGGGACCCCGCGGGCCCCGGCTCCGGCGCAGAAGCGCTCGTGGAGGATCTCCATCCGCCGCTGGCTCCGCTTGGAGCCCATGGCCTGGCGGAGCTGGTCGGACTCGGCCGCGCTGAAGCCGGCGACGTCGATGGCCATCTGCATCAGCTGCTCCTGGAACAGCGGCACGCCGAGCGTCTTGCCCAGCGCCCGCTCGCACAGGGGGTGGGGGTAGGTGACCACCTCGTCGCCGTTGCGCCGCCGGATGTAGGGGTGGACCGAGCCGCCCTGGATCGGGCCCGGGCGGATCAGGGCGACCTCGACCACCAGGTCGTAGAACCGCCGGGGCCGCAGACGGGGCAGCGTGGCCATCTGCGCCCGGGACTCGACCTGGAACACGCCGATCGAGTCGGCCCGGCAGAGCATGGCGTAGACCTCGGGGTCGTCCGGGGGCAGCTCGGCGATGTCGAGGTGGTGGCCGGACCAGCCCCGCACGGCGTCGACGGTGAGGTGGAGGGCCGAGAGCATCCCCAGGCCCAGCAGGTCGAACTTCACCAGGCCGATGGCGGCGCAGTCGTCCTTGTCCCACTGGAGGACGCTGCGATCGGCCATGCGCCCCCACTCGACGGGGCAGACCTCGACCACCGGGCGGTCGCAGATGACCATGCCGCCGGAGTGGATGCCGAGGTGGCGGGGGGCGTCGACGACCTCCCGGGCCAGGTCGAGGACGGGGCCGGGGACGTCGACGGTGGTGGGGTCGCCCCCGGGACCCCGGACCACCTGGCTGCCGGGCGCCCCGTCGCCCGCCCCCTGGAGGCCGCCCCACCGGTCGACCTGCTTAGCCCAGGCGTCCTGCTGGCCGGGGGCGTAGCCGAGGGCCCGGGCCATGTCCCGGACCGCCGAGCGCCCCCGGTAGCAGATGACGTTGGCGACCTGGGCGGCCCGCTCGCGGCCGTGGCGCTCGTAGACGTACTGGATCACGTCCTCCCGCTGGGTCGACTCGATGTCGATGTCGATGTCCGGTGGGCCGTCGCGCTCGGGTGACAGGAAGCGCTCGAACAGCAGGCCGTGGCGGACGGCGTCGACGGCGGTGATGCCGAGGGCGAAGCAGACGGCGGAGTTGGCCGCCGAGCCTCGCCCCTGGCAGTAGATCTCCCGCCGGCGGCAGAACCGCACGATGTCCCAGACCACGAGGAAGTAACCGGGGAACCCGAGGACCTCGATCAGATCGAGCTCACGGTCGACCTGGGACCAGGCCACGGTGGTGCCCGTGGCCGGGCGGGCGCCGTAGCGCTCGGTGGCACCCGCCTCGACGACCTGGCGGAGGAAGGCGGCTTCGTCGACGGGACGGCCGGCATCGTCGGTGAACGGCGGGAGGGCGGGGGCCACCAGGAGGAGGTCGAAGGCCAGGTCGCGCCCCAGGGCCGCCGCCTCCTCGACCACGCCGGGGAAGCGGGCGAAGCGGCGGGCCTGCTCCGCCCCGGAGCGGAGGTGGGCCGTGGCCCCGCCCGGGAGCCAGGGATCGTGGGCGTCGAGGCTGCGGCGCTGGCGCACGGCGGCCAGGGCGGTGGCCAGACGGTGGCGGCCCGGGTGGGCGTAGCGGACGTCGTTGGTGGCGACGACGTCGATGCCGGTGCGCAGCGCCATCTCCACCAGGGCCTCGTTCCGGGCCGCGTCGATGGGGTCGCCGTGGTCCCAGATCTCGACCCGGACCTGCTCGGGGCCGAAGGTGGACGCCAGCTGCTGGAGCCGCCGCCGGGCCGCGGCCGGGCCCTCCGCCAGCAAGGCGGCCGGGACGGCGCCATCGGCCCCACCGGTGAGGACCACCCAGCCACCGGCGCCGGACGTGCCCCGGCCCCCGACCGCGGCCAGGTCGGCCAGGGCGAGGCGGGGGGCGCCCTTCTCGCCCGCCATCTGGCCCCGGCTCACGACCCGGGCCAGGTCGGCGTAGCCCCGGCGCCCCCGGGCCAGGACCACCACGCGCCCGGGCGCGGTCTCGTCGCCCGAGCCGTCCGAGCCGGTCGTGATCGGGTGATCGTCCAGGCCCAGGTCGACGCCGTACACCGCCGGCACGCCCACCACCGTCGCCGCCTCGGACTGGC
>DASVEC010000395.1:0-6541 GCA_036380755.1 Iamia sp.
TCGGGCCCGACGAGCCGGTAGTCGCCGACATCGGCGGCCAACCCCCGACGGGCCGACCCTACGCCGGGATCGACGACCGCCAGAAACACCGTGCCAGGCGGAAAGTAGGCGTAGCAGGCGGCCAGCACCTGGGCGCCGGCACGCACGTCGTGGGCGGGCACGTCGTGGGTGACGTCGATGACCCGCACCGCGGGGGCCAGGGTGCGGATGACGGAGTGGACGACGCCGACGAACTCGTCGGCCCGGCCGTAGTCCGACAGGAAGGAGATGGTGTCGTAGCGGAGTGGGGTCTCGCTCATGCGCCCAGCTCCCGGCTGCGATCGGTGGCGGCGACCACGGCGTCGATGACGGCGGCCCGGACGCCACCGGTCTCGAGGGCCCGCAGTCCGGCGGCGGTGGTGCCCCCCGGCGAGGTGACCTGGGCCCGCAGGACCTCGGGGGTCTCGCCCGTCTCGGCCAGCAGGCGGGCGGCACCGAGGAGGGTCTGCACGGCGAGCTCCCGACTGGCCGGCCGGGGCAGCCCCACGAGCACGCCGGCGTCGATCAGGGCCTCGGCCACGAGGAAGACGTAGGCGGGGCCCGAGCCGGACAGCCCCGTGACGGCGTCGAGCTGGGTCTCGGGGACCCGGACGACGGTGCCGACGGCGCCGAGGACCTCCTCGGCCCAGGCCAGGTCGGCGTCGGTGGCGTGGCTGCCACCGGCGATGGCCGCGGCACCGGCACCCACCAGGGCGGGGGTGTTGGGCATGGCCCGGACGACGGGCGTGCCCTCGGGCAGGGCCGCCTCCAGGGCTGCGGTCGTGACGCCGGCGGCGATCGACAACACCCGCGTGGGCGCCAGATCCGAGAGCGAGGCGATGGCGTCGGCCGGCTTGACCGCCAGCACCGTGTCGCACCCGCTCGAGACGTCGGCGCGGACGTCGAGGCCGGCGTGGGCGGCGGTCAGCTGGTCCCGCCGCGCGGCCAGCGCCTCGATCACGGTGATCTCCTCGGCCGGGGCCCAGCCCGAGTCGACCAGCCCCGCCACGAGCGCCTCGCCCATGCGTCCCCCGCCGATCACCAGCAGCCGTGCCATGCCCGGAGGCTGCCACCACGGACGCCCCGGTGCGAACCGGAGCGCCCGTGGGAACGACGGCGGGTCAGCCGGCCTCGGCGGCCTGGCGGTCGGCGATCAGGCTGTAGAGCTCGGCCAGCGTCTGCTGGAAGGCGGTGTCGGGGGTCTCGCCGATGTCCAGGGTGAAGGTGAAGCTGGCGACCGCACCGGTGCGGATGGCGTGCAGGTCGACACTGCCCTGCTGCGTCGAGCCGTCCTCGGCGGGGATCTCGACGACGCCGGCCAGCCCGACCGACTCCTCGGCCACGGGCGGGTCGTCGACCACCGGCGTCAGGGCGGCGGTGGTGCCCTCCACCGCCTCGGAGGTGAAGGTCTCCTGGGTGCAGGCCGCGAACTCCGGCGTGGCCACCTCGGCGAGCACGGACGTGGCCGTCTCGGGCGAGTCGAAGACGATGGTCTGCATCGAGATGGCCTGGCCACCCTGGCCGTCGGGCGTCTCGACCGAGAAGCCCGGTGTCTCGGCCTCGCCCACGGTCGTGGCCTCGATGTCCACCGTGGTGAAGCACTGGTTGAACTCGTCCTCCTCCTCCGGCTCGTCCGACTCCTCCTCGACCCATCCCTCGGCGAGATCCCCGAGCGTGATGTTGATGGCCTCGGCGACGGCGACCGCCTCGGGGTCGCCCTCCTCCGCCTCGCTGGTGGTGGTCTCGTCCTCCGGCTCGGACGCGGTGGTCTCGTCCTCGGCGGCGGTGGACTCGGTGGTCTCGTCGGCGGCCTCGGTGGACTCGGTGGTCTGCTCGGTGTCGTCGGTGGTGTCGGCGCTGTCGTCGTCCTCGCCGCAGGCCGCGACGAGCAGGACGAGGGCGCAGGCGCCGGCGAGGGCGCGCCGGCCGGATCGGGACAGGCTCATGTGGTGGGTCTCCTCCGTCGTGGACGCCACCCAGGCGCCCGGTCGAGCCGGCCCTGCCCCGTTCGGGCGGCGGGAACCGATCAGCCGATCTCGGTCTGGTGGCGGCCCGCGACGGCGACGTAGACGCTGCTGAGCAGGCCCTCGACGCCGACGTCGCCCAGGTCGACCGTGGCGGTGAAGCTGACGACCTCGGCGGTGCGGAAGATGTGGAGGTCGACCACACCGGCGACGAGGGTGCCGTCGCGGTTCGGGACCGAGATGTCGCCGACCAGGCCGGTCGACTCCTCGGCCCAGACCGGGTCGTCGGGCCGCAGGGCGAGCTCGGCCGTGGCCCCCTCGCCGAAGCCGTCCTGCATGATGCCGACGGCGCACCCGGCGAAGGCCTCGCGGGAGAACTCGCCGACGATCGAGGCGGCGGTCTCGGCCGAGTCGAGGACGACGGTCTGCATGGTGACCAGCTGGACCGCCTCGTCGCTGACCTCGTTGGCGAAGGTGCCCGTCTCGGCCTCGCCCACGGTGACGGCCTCGATGTCGGTCTCGACGAAGCAGTCGTCGATGGTCGCGCCACCGTCGTCGCTCTCGGGCGGCGTCTCGGTCCACGTCTCGTCGAAGTCGTCGATCGTGAGGTTCACCCGCTCGGCCAGCGCCACCGCATCGGGGTCGCCCTCGGCGCCGGAGTCGTCGGGCTCGTCGGCCGTGGTGGTCGTCGTGTCGTCGGGCTCGTCGGGCTCGTCGGCGGCCGCCGTGGTCGTGGTGGCGTCGTCCGCCGCCGCCTCGGTCGTCTGCTCGCCGTCCTCGACGACGTCCGCGCTGTCCTCCTCACCGCCGCAGGCCGCGAGGAGCAGGGTCAGGGCGCAGACGCCGGCCAGCGCCCGCCCACCGGTGCGCATCAGGTCCATGGGATCTCCCGGGTCGAGGGGGCTCGGTGCCTACGCCAGCTCGGCGTGCCGCTCGGTGACGGTGTTGAGGAGGCCGGTGAGGAGCTCCTGGCCACCGGAGCCGTTGATGTCGACGAACTGGACCACGGTGATGAACCGGTCCGTGCGGAGGTAGTGCAGGTCGAGGTAGCCGGTGATCGGGTTGCCGGCGGCGTCGGGGGCGGTGACGTCGCCGACGAGGGCCACGGTCTGCTCGGTGAACTGGCCGTTGTCGGGGACCGTGGTCAGGCTGGCGGTGCCGTCCTGCTGGGTGGCGAAGTCCTCCTCGGTGCACGTCCGGTACGTGTCGCTGGCCACCTCGTCCATGGCCGCCACGGCGTCCTCGACCGTGGGCATCACGAAGGTCAGGTTCGACACGACCTGGGCGAAGGAGCCGTTGCCGGGGTCGTTGGTGTAGGAGGTGATCGCACTCTGGGCGACCTCGTCGGGCACGTCGCTCTGCAGGCACTCGTCGAACGCCTCGTCGTCGTCCTCGGGTTGGACCTCGGCCGACCACAGCTCGCCGAAGGCGGCGAAGTCGCCGATGACCAGGTTGACGCTCTCGGCCTGAGCCACGAGCTCCTCCTCGGAGGGCCCGGCCTCGGTGGTCGACGTCTCGTCGTCGGGCTCGGTGGTCGACGTCTCGTCGTCGGGCTCGTCGGCCTCGTCGGCCTCGGTGGTCGACGTCTCGTCCTCGGCCGCCGACGCCTCGGTGGTGTCCACCGTCTCGGCGCTGTCACCCTCGTCGCCACACGCGACCAGCGTCAGCAGGAGGGCGGCGGCGATGGCCAGCCCCCGGGTCGTCCGTCGCAGCCCCATCGGGTCCTCCCGGGTCGGGGCGACCCCACCGGCCGCCCGTGCGCCGCCATGGTGACACACCGACCCGGCCCCGCCCGGCCCCAGAGGGCGGTCGCGTGCGCACTTCCCCGAACGCTCCACGACCGTCCCTCGTGCGGGGGCCGCCGACGCTCTACCCACTCTCATGTCATCTCATGCACTCTCACTCACGGAGGAGCGAGGCGAACCCGATGCGGAGCGCGGGCCGGAAGCACCGCTCGACCGCCTCGTGGTGCAGGGCCAGGATCCGATCGATGTCGTCGCGGTCGAGACCCTCGTGGGGCACCTCGCCCACCAGGTAGGCGGCGTCCTCCTCGCCGATGGCGAAGGCCACGCCCCGCAGGCGGAGGTTGCGGCGCAGCAGCTGCTCGTAGAAGGCGGCGGGGTCGTCGACCGGGGCGGGCAGGACGTAGGACTCGTGGTGGAGCGTGCGCTGACGGAGGTGCAGCCAGACGGTGGTGTGGTCCCGCTCCTCGCCCTCGAGCCGGACGAACCAGCGCCGCGCCCCCGTCTCGTCCCGATCGACCGCCTCGATCAGCGGGTTCTCGATCTGCAGCTCGTCCAACCACCCCGAGATCCGCCCCGCCAGCGCATCCAGATCATCGGGCGACGCAGGTCCGGCCATCCCCGCAGCGTACGGACCCGCGGCGACCCCCAGACGACGCTCACCAGCGAGAAAGCCAGATCTCCCGCGCCAGACCTGCCGCCCGGCGCAGCCGCTGGGGGTCTGGGGGTCTCCCCCAGGAAGGGCGGCCGGAGGCGAGGAACGAGGCGGAGGCCGTCGAGCGCGAGCGCAGCGAGCCCGATCGGTTCGAGGAACGGAGTGAGCGCCAGCGAACGAGTGACGAGACCGCCGTCAGGCGGCGCAGTCCATGGGGCCCTTGGCGGTGACGTCGGCGTAGACGCCGGCGAGGGAGCGGGCGGCGGTGGCCCAGCCGTAGTCGCCGGCCAGCGTGGCGGCGGCCCGACCCATGCGGGCGGCGCGGTCGGGCAGGCACAGGATCGAGTCGAGGGCGGCGGCCCAGGCGCCGGGGTCGCGGGAGGTGACGAGGAGACCGGTGCGGCGATGCTCGACGAGGGTGGACAGGCCACCCACGTCGGACGCGACCACCGGGCGCCCGCAGGCGGCGGCCTCGAGCGCCACCAGGCCGAAGGACTCGGACCGGCTGGGCACGGCGACGACGTCGGCCGCCCGGTAGAGCGACGAGAGCTGGTGGTGCGGCCGGGGGGCCACGAACCGGACCCGATCGTCGAGCCCGCGCTCCTTCACGAAGGTCTCCACCTCGGCGAGGGTGGCCGGTCCCTCGGTGCCGCTGGGACCACCGCAGGCGACGAGGACGGCGTCTCGGGCCCACAGCTGGTCGAGCGCCTCGACCAGCAGGTCGAGGCCCTTGAGCCGCTGGAAGCGGCCGACGAAGAGCACCACCGGGGCGTCGCCGACGTCGGCCAGCCCGGCGGCATCGCGCGCCGCGGCCCGGGGGCCGGGCGAGAACAGGGCGTGCTCGACGCCCGGGGGCACGAGGGCGATGCGCGACCGGGGCACGGCGTAGAGCTCGACCAGCTGGCGGGCCTCGGCCGGGCACGACGCCAGCACGGCGTCGGAGCAGGCCATGACCGCCTCCTCGGCCGCGGCCCGGGCCTCGGGCTCGGGGTCGCCGGCGAGCGTCTTCACCCGGGCCAGGGTGTGGAACGTCGACACGAGCGGGACGTCGAGGGCGTGCTTGATGCGGTGTCCGGCCACACCCGACAGCCAGTAGTTGGCGTGGACGACGTCGACCCCGCCCCTGGCCACGATGGCCGCGGCCACGGCGTCGGCCCACTCGTCGACGACCGCCGGCAGGTCCTCCTTGGCCAGGTCGGGCGGACCGGCGGCGACGTGGTGGACGACGACCCCGGGCTCGACCGGCACCTCGGCCGGCAGGCCCTCGGCGTCGACGCGGACGTAGACGTCGCAGTGGTGGCCGGCGTGGGCCAGCCCGGCGGCCAGCTCGCGCACGTAGACGTTCATCCCGCCGCTGTCGCCGCTCCCCGGTTGGGCCAGCGGCGACGTGTGCAGGCTGAGGAGGGCGACCCGAGCCACAGGGGCGTCAACCCTCGGCGACCGCCGCCGATTCCGCGCTCTCGTCGTCGTCTGGCGGAGGCTCCTCCGCCAGGGTGACGACCTCCACAGGGGCGGGGTTGGCGGCGCGGAACGACTCGTAGATCTGGATGAGGGTCCGCTTCTGCTCCTCGCCGATGTGCGGGTCACGGCGGATCTCGGCCACCAGGTCGACGCCGTCGGGTCGCTCCTCGAGGATGCCGGCCCGGATGTAGAGCGTCTCCGAGCTGATCTCGAGGGCCCGGGCGATCTGCTGGAGGATCTCGGCCGACGGCTTGCGCAGCCCCCGCTCGATCTGGCTCAGGTACGGGTTCGACACCCCGGCCATCTCCGAGAGCTTCCGGAGCGACAGGTGGCCGATGTGGCGCTGCTCCCGGATGAACTCGCCGAGGTCGCGCCACCTCTCCTCGAGCTCGGACATGGCGCCAGGCTACGGCGTGGGGGTCTCCGGTGGAAACCACAGCGAGCGCGGGGTCGACCAGCGCGAGCGCTGGCGGCCGGCGGCTCAGCGGCTGGCCATGAAGATGTCGACGGCCAGGTACCAGATCGGCGCCAGCAGGAGGAGCGTGTCGAGCCGGCGCACGGTCGGGGCGTGGGCGTCGGCCGCCGGGAGGATCGCGGACGCCGCCAGCTGGCCCAGCGGGCACACGACGGCCGCGATGGCGGCGAAGGTGTAGACGGGCGTGCCCTCGAAGGGCGGGATGCCGAGGACGGCGATGGCCATG
>DASVEC010000396.1:0-5805 GCA_036380755.1 Iamia sp.
CTCGAGGCGCTCGGGTTCGTCCTCCCCGACGACCTGGCCGAGCTGGCGGGGGACGAGGACGGGGCCGAGGTCAGCGACGAGCAGATGGACCTGCTCGACCGCGACCTCGTCGTCTGGAACGTGGGCCACGACGACGCCCTGCGGGCCGAGATCGAGGGCAAGCCGCTCTACGAGAGCCTGCAGGTCGTCCGGGACGGTCGCTCGGTGTTCGTCGAGGACCCGATCGTCGCCGGCGCCCTCACGTGGGGCACCGTGCTCAGCATCCCCTACGCCATCGACGAGCTCGTCCCCCTCCTCGCCGAGGCCTACGCCTGAGCCCTAGGCGGTGGTGGGGAGCCAGGCAGGGCGGGTGGTCTCGTAGCCGTCGATGCTCCCGCCCTCCTGGAGGGTGAGGCCGATGTCGTCGAGGCCCTCGAGGAACCGGTGGCGCACCGACTCGTCGAGCGGGAAGGCGCACGTCAGCCCGATGGCCGGGGCCTCGAGGGTCCGGCGCTCGACGTCGATGGTGATCTCGAGCGTCGGATCGGCCTCGACGGCCCGGAGCAGCTGCTCGCCGACCTCGGGCGTCACCACCACTGGCACCAGGCCGTTCTTGGTGGAGTTGTTGCGGAAGATGTCGCCGAAGCGGGGCGACACGACGGCCTGGAAGCCGTACTGCTGGATGGCCCACACGGCGTGCTCGCGCGACGAGCCGGTGCCGAAGTTGGGGCCGGCCACGAGGATGGTGGCGCCGGCGTACTGCTCCTGGTTGAGCACGAAGTCCCGGTCGTCGCGCCACTCGGAGAAGAGGCCCTTCTCGAAGCCGGTGCGGCTGACCTGCTTGAGCCAGTCCGACGGGATGATCTGGTCGGTGTCGACGTCGCTGCGGTCGAGCGGGACGGCGGTGCCGGAGACGATGTGGACGGCATCCATGGCGGGCTCCTAGCGGGTGCCGGCGACAGCCGGCAGATCGTCGGGGGTGGCGAGGTGGCCGGCGATGGCCGTGGCCGCGGCGACGGCGGGGGAGACGAGGTGCGTGCGCCCGCCCCGGCCCTGGCGGCCCTCGAAGTTGCGGTTGCTGGTGGAGGCGCAGCGCTCGCCGGGGGCCAGCTTGTCGGGGTTCATGGCCAGGCACATCGAGCAGCCCGGGTCGCGCCAGTCGAAGCCGGCATCGATCAGTACCTTGTCGAGGCCCTCGGACTCGGCCTGGGCCTTGACCCTCCACGAGCCGGGGACGACGAGGGTGCGCAGGCCCGAGGCCACCTTCCGTCCCGACGCCACGGCGGCGACGGCCCGCAGGTCCTCGATGCGGCCGTTGGTGCAGGAGCCGATGAAGACGGTGTCGACGCCGACCTCCTTGAGCGGCGTGCCGGCGGTGAGGCCCATGTACTCGAGCGCCCGCTCGGCCGCGCCCCGCTCGGCCGGGTCGGCGATGTCGTCCGGGACCGGCACGGACGCGGTGATCGGCGCGACCTGGCCCGGGTTGGTGCCCCAGGTGACGTGGGGGAGGATCTCGGCCCCGTCGAGCACCACCTCCTTGTCGAAGGGGGCGCCCTCGTCGGTGGCGAGGGTGCGCCAGTAGGCGACGGCCTCGTCCCCCGCCGCGCCGCTCGGGGCGTGGTCGCGGCCCTCGAGGTAGGCGAAGGTCGTGTCGTCGGGGGCGATGAGGCCGGCCTTGGCGCCCGCCTCGATCGACATGTTGCAGACCGTCATCCGGCCCTCCATCGAGAGCTCCCGGATGACCGAGCCCCGGTACTCGGCGATGTGGCCGATGCCGCCGCCGGTGCCGATGCGCCCGAGGATGGCCAGGATCACGTCCTTGGCCGTGCTGCCCTCCGGCAGGGTGCCGTCGACGGTGACGGCCAGGGTCTTGGCCGGGGCCTGCGGCAGCGTCTGGGTGGCCAGCACGTGCTCGACCTCGCTGGTGCCGATGCCGAAGGCCAGGGCCCCGAAGGCGCCGTGGGTCGACGTGTGGCTGTCGCCGCAGACGATGGTCATCCCCGGCAGGGTCAGCCCCTGCTCCGGCCCGATGATGTGGACGATGCCCTGGCCGGGCGTGCCCATGGGGTGGATGGTGATGCCGAACTCGGCGGCGTTGCGGCGCAGCGTCTCGACCTGGGTGCGGCTGACCGGGTCGGCGATCTCGAGGTGGGTGTCGCTCGTGGGGACGTTGTGGTCCTCGGTGGCGACGGTGAGGTCGGGCCGGCGCACGGTGCGGCCGCTGAGCCGGATGCCGTCGAAGGCCTGGGGGCTGGTGACCTCGTGGACGAGGTGCAGGTCGACGTAGAGCAGGTCGGGCTCGCCGTCGCGCCGGGCCACCACGTGGGCGTCCCAGACCTTCTCGCTGAGGGTCTTCGGTCGTGGCACCGATCCTCCTTGACTGTCTCGAAGAATGAGACGATCATCTCGTCCCGTGGAACAGAGCGTACGCAGCGTCGGCGTGCTGGACAAGTCCGTCGCACTGCTGCGCGCCCTGGCCGACGGTCCGGCCCCGCTGGCCGGGCTGGTCGCCGCCACCGGCATCCCCAAGCCGACCGCCCACCGGCTGGCCGTGGCGCTCGTCGGCCACGGGCTGGTGCGGCGCACCGACGACGGAGGCTTCGCCCTCGGCGCCGAGCTCGTCGGTCTGGGCCGGGCCGCGGCCGAGGGCTGGCCGTGGGGCGACGCCGCCGGCCCGGCCCTCGTCGGCCTGGTCGAGGCGACCGGCGAGAGCGCCCAGCTCTACGTCCGCGAGGCCGACGGGAGACGCTGCCTGCTGTCGCGGGAGTCGACCCACGAGCTGCGCACGATCGTGGCCGAGGGCGCCCGCCTCCCGCTCGACCGGGGCTCGGCCGGCCGCATCCTGGCCGGCGAGGCACCGGTCGAGGGATGGGTCGAGTCGGTCGAGGAGCGGGCGCCGGGGGTGGCGAGCGTCAGCGCCCCGGTGCGCGACGGCAGCGGCGCGGTGGTGGCCGCGGTCGGGATCAGCGGCCCGGTCGACCGCCTCGGCCCCACCCCCGGCGCGCGCTTCGGCCCCGCCGTCGTGGCCGCCGCCCGGAGGATCGAGGCCGCCCTCTCATAGGGCGTTGCTCACCTCGACCAGGTTGCCGTCGGGGTCGCGGACGTAGACGGAGAGGATCGGCCCGGTGGCGCCGATCCGCTCGCCCGGCCCGTCGACGATGGCCACGCCCTCCCGCGCCAGGTGCTCCACGACGTCGGCCATGGGTTCGTCCGTGAGGAAGCACACGTTGCCGCTGCCGGGCACCGTGGCGCGGGCGATGGCCGGCGCCGTCGAGGCCTCCTGAAGGCTGATCTTCTGGTCTCCGACGTGGAGCGACCACTTCCCGGGCCGCTCCTCCCGCGGGACGAGCCCGAGCACCCGCTCGTAGAACCGGCAGGTGGTCGCCACATCGGCCACGCACAGCACGACGTGATCGAGTGCCCGGGCCCGCACGGGCTACTCCTGGGGGGTGGCGGAGCCGTCGGTGAGCTTGAAGACGGCGCCGGTGGGGTCGGTCAGGGTCGCCAGCTTGCCGAAGGGGGTGGCGTCGGGGCCCATGATCACGGAGGCGCCGAGCTCGGTGGCCGTGGCGATGGCGGCGTCGGTGTCGGCGACCGAGAAGTAGACCGACCAGTGGTCGGGCGCGCCCTCGGGCAGGAAGCCCGAGGCGTCCATGATGCCGGCGGCCGCCCGCTCGTCCTTCTCGAGGGTGGTGTAGCGGAAGTCGTCGGTGTCACCGGTGGCGAAGGTGTTCCAGCCGAAGGCCTTCTCGTAGAAGCCGACCGAGGCGGCGTGGTCGCGGGTGAAGAGCTCGAACCAGCCGGGGGCGTTGGGCTCGGCGACCACGCCGAAGCCCTTGTGGGCGAGCGGCTGCCAGAAGCCGATGAACGCGCCGGTCGTGTCGGTGGCGAAGCCCATGATCCCGAGGCCGGGGACCTCCATGGGCTCGACCACGACGGTCCCGCCGTGGGTGGTGACCGCCTCGGCGGTGGCGGCGGCATCCTCGACGTGGAGGTACACCGCCCACGCGTCGGGCATGCCCGCGCCGCCGTCGGGCATCGAGGCCTTGTCCATGCAGCCGGCCACCATCGTGCCGTCGAGCGAGAAGTTCACGTAGCCCCCGTACTCCGGACCGGAGCTCTCCGAGGTCCAGCCCAGCAGGCTCTCGTAGAAGGTGCGGCTGGCGTCGGAGTCCGACGTGGTCAGGTCGATCCAGCAGGGGTGGCCGATGGGCATTCCGTCGACGTGGGGCATGGTGGGTCCCTTCGGGATGGGTGGCTGAGGTTGCCACCTACCGACGTCCCGCGGGTGACGAACTCATCGCCCCCCGGCGAACTTCCTAGGAACCGGCGAGGCGGGTCCTGACCAGGCCGCTGACGACCTTGCCGTCGGCCCGGCCGGCCACCTCGGCCTGGACCGCCTTCATGGCCGCGCCCATGTCCTTGGGCGTGGTGAAGCCCCCGGCCTCGAGGACGCGACCCACCAGCTCGTCGAGCTCGGCCTCGGTGAGCGGCTGGGGGAGGTAGCGGGCCAGGATCTCGCCCTCGGCCCGCTCCTGGGCGGCCTGCTCGGCCCGGCCGGCGTCGGCGAAGGCGGTGGCCGCCTCGTCGCGCTTCTTGGCCTCCCGCTTGATGAGGGCCTCGACGTCGGCGTCGCTCAGCTCGTCGGCGGCGCCGTCGGCCACCCGGGCCTCCTTGATCGCGGCCAGGACCGAGCGCAGCACGGTGGTGGTGAGCTGATCGCGGGCCTTCATCGAGGCGGTGAGGTCGGTCTGGATCCGCTCGGCAAGCATCACCTGAGGGTACGGCGTCGGCGAAGCCGACGCCTTCAGGGTGGTGGGCGGGGTCGGAGGACGTACTACGCCGGGTTCGGGGGTGCCCAGCCCTCGATCTCGGCCATGCGCCGGAACAGGTCGACGACGCCGGCCGGCTCGTGGCTCGGGTCGAGGTGGCGGAAGGCGGTCTCGACGTTGACGGCGATGCGACCCTCCTCGCCCCAGGCCGCGAACGGCGAGGTGGCCAGGGTGGCGGCCAGGTCGCGGCCGGCCTCGACGGCCGTCATGCCCCGGTCGAAGCGCTCGCGGGCCTCGCCGTCGACCCACGCCAGGTAGTCCCGCACCCGGACCACGCCGGCGGTGTCGGTGACGGGGCCGTGCCCGGGGACGACGGCGACGGGATCGAGGTCGACGATGAGGTCGCAGGCCGCGACCCAGCGGGCGAGCGGGCCGGCCCAGACGATGGGCGTGCCCTCGATGAAGCAGATGTCGCCGGTGAAGACGACGCCGGCGTCGGGCACGTGGACGATCGTGTCGCCCTCGGTGTGGGCCGGGCCGACCTCGATCAGGTCGACGCGGGTGCCGGCCACGTCGAGCCCGAGGCGGTCGGAGAAGGTGCGGGTCGGTGGGGTGAGGGTGATGCCCTCGAAGTCGAACGGTCCGAAGAAGTGCTCGAACAGGGCGCCGACCCGGCCGGGCGCACCCTTGAGGGCGGCCATCGACGCCGGCGGCACGTCGGCCATCTCGTGGGCGGTGGCGGCGGAGGCGACGATCTCGGCGTCGGCCACCAGCTCGTTGCCGTAGCAGTGGTCGCCGTTGGCGTGGGTGTTGACCAGCGTGGCGATGGGGGCGGCGGCGGTGAGCGGCGCCAGCCCGTCGAGCATGGCCTGGGTCAGCCTCAGGTCGAACAGCGTGTCGACGAGCAGCGAGGACCCGTCGCCCACGACCAGCCCGGCGTTCGACCAGCCCCACCCGCCGTCGGGCTGGAGCCAGGCGTGGCAGCCGTCGCCCACCTGGTGCCGGCCGGTCTCGAACGGGATGTCGCGCGGGTCCATCGACCCGGACCGTACCG
>DASVEC010000397.1:0-13637 GCA_036380755.1 Iamia sp.
GATCACCATCCTCCGCCGCGTCGATGGCTGACCCCCCGCTTCTTGCGACCCTCATCCACGTCACCGGTGGACCAGGGTCGCCGTTTCGGGGGTGGGGGCATGGCTGAGCGTCGGCCGCTCGTCGCCACGTACCGGATCCAGCTCACGCCCGACGGCATGGACCTCGACCGGGTGCGGGCGCTGGTGCCGTACCTGCGGGCGCTCGGCGTCTCGCACGTCTACCTCTCGCCCGTGCTGACGGCCCGGACCGGATCGACCCACGGCTACGACCAGGTCGACCCCACCACGGTGTCGGAGTCGTTGGGCGGCGAGTCCGCGTTGCGCGCCCTCGCCGAGGAGATCGGCGTGATCCTCGACATCGTCCCCAACCACATG
This sequence comes from Iamia sp., assembly GCA_036380755.1. Classification (GTDB taxonomy): domain Bacteria; phylum Actinomycetota; class Acidimicrobiia; order Acidimicrobiales; family Iamiaceae; genus Iamia. The sequence goes on from DASVEC010000397.1 coordinate 376, forward strand.
GGCATCGGCGACGAGAACCGGTGGTGGACCGACGAGGCGCTCCGGGAGCGGTTCTTCGACCTCGACCCCGTCACCGGCCGCTGGCGGCGGTTCTTCGACGTGGACGAGCTGGCCGCCCTCCGCCAGGAGGACCCCGAGGTCTTCCGGGTCACCCACGAGACGCCGCTGCGGCTGGTGCGCGAGGGCGTCGTCGACGGGCTGCGCGTCGACCACCCCGACGGCCTCGCCGACCCGGCCGGCTACCTGGCCTCGTTGGCCGCCGGCGCCGACGGGGCCGACATCTGGGTCGAGAAGATCCTCCACGTCGGCGAGGACCTGCGACCGTGGCCGGTGTCGGGCACGGTCGGCTACGAGGTCCTCAACGACATCACCGCCCTGTTCGTCGACCCCGCGGGCGAGGACGCCCTGACCCGGCTCTGGGTCGACGTCTCGGGCGACTCGCGGCCCTTCGCCGCCGTCGCCGCCGAGGCCAGGGCCGAGCAGGCCGCGACGACGTTCGCGCCCGAGGTGGCGCGGCTGCACCGGGCGTGCGCCGCGGCCGGGCTCGACCTGTCGCTCGACGAGCTGACCCGGGCCGTGGCGACGTTCCCGGTGTACCGGTCCTACGTCGTGCCGGCACGGGACGAGGTGTCGAACCGCGACCGCGAGGTGATCGAGGAGGCCGACATGCCCGTCGCCCTCCTCGACGTCCTGACCCTCGACTCCGACCGGGATGGCGACGAGGTCGTCGTCCGGTTCCAGCAGACCACGCCGGCGGTCACCGCCAAAGGCGTCGAGGACACCGCCTTCTACCGCTACCTGCGGCTGCTCGCCCTCAACGAGGTGGGCGGCGACCCCGGCCGCTTCGGGCTCTCCGTCGACGCCTTCCACGCCGCCAACACGGCCCGGGCCGCGTCGCACCCCCGCAACCTGGTGATCTCGTCGACCCACGACACCAAGCGCTCGGCCGACGTCCGGGCCCGGCTCGGGCTGCTGGCCGCCCACGCCGACGAGTGGGCCGCGCTCGTGGAGGGGTGGCGCTCGGCGACGGCCGATCTGGTCGTCGACGGCGCGCCCGACGGGGTCGAGCAGCTGCTCGTGTTCCAGACCCTGCTCGGGGCCTGGCCCATCTCCCCCGAGCGGCTCGAGGCGTACCTGACCAAGGCGCTGCGCGAGGCCAAGCGCACCACCTCGTGGGTCTCGGTGGACGAGAGCTGGGAGGCGCGGGTGCAGGCCTACGCCCGGGCCCTGCTCGACCACCGTCCGTTCCTCGACACCTTCCTGCCCTTCCAGGAGGGCATCGCCGAGGAGGGGGCGTGGGTGGCGCTCGCCCAGGTGCTGCTCAAGCTGACCGTCCCCGGCGTGCCCGACGTCTACCAGGGCGACGAGCTCGAGGACCTCTCGCTGGTCGACCCGGACAACCGCCGGCCCGTCGACTGGGACGCCCGGCTCGCCGCGGTCGAGTCCGACGACCCGCCGCCCAAGCTGGCACTCATCCGCGACGTGCTGGCCTTGCGGGCGCGCCGGCCCGACGCCTTCGCCGGCGCCTACCGCCCCCTCGCTGCCGGCCCCGACGTCTGCGCCTTCACCCGGGGCGCCGACCAGGTCCTCGTCGTCGTCCCCCTCCGCCCCGGCGCCCCGTCCGATCTCACCCTCCCGGCCAGCCCCTGGCAGGAGGTCGTCACCGGACCCGGCGGCCTCGCCCTCCTCGAGCGTCCCTAGCGACGACCAGGACGGCGTCGACCAGGGCGGCCAGGTGCTCGTCGGTGGTCGGCTCGTGGCGGAGCATCTGGCGGTAGAAGAGCGGCCCCGACAGCATGTCCACGAGGAGGTCGGCGTCGGCGTCGGGGGCGATGTCGCCGGCGTCCCGGGCCCGGTCCAGGCGATCGACGATGGGCTGGCGGCGGTCCCGGACGAAGGCGGCGTGGAGCCCGGCGATGACCTCGTCGTCGAGGGCGGCGGCCAGGAACGTGGGCAGCGAGCGCCGCATGGTGGCCGACTCGACGGCGTCGCGCACCCGGCGGAAGCTCTCCACCAGGTCGGCGCGCAGGTCGTCGGTCGCCGGCGGCTGCTCCGGCGGCACCAGCCGGCTCCAGGCGTCGGCGACGAGCTCGGACGGCCCGGCCCAGTGCCGGTAGAGCGTCGTCCGCGAGACACCGGTCTCCCGGCTCACCCGGCCGAACGTGACCGCGGCCGGACCCTCGGTGCGGAACAGCCCGTGCACCGCGGCGATCACCTTGGACCGGGTCCGATCGACGCGCGGGTCGGCGGGCGACACCGGCGCACCGTACCCCGGACGCTCTTCAGTACACCGGTGTACCGTTTCCCGCCATGACCCACCCTCGCCCCCGTTCCCTCGCCCTGGTGCTGGTCGTGCTGCTGGCCGCCTGCTCCTCGGGCTCCGACGAAGAGGGCTCGTCGGACGCCACGGAGCCGGGGACCGACACCACCACCGCCCCGACGACCACGGAGGCCGAGGGCACCGATCCCCTCCCGCCGCTGCCCGAGGACGTCGCCCTGCCCATCGTGTTCGTGCACGGCTTCGCCGGGTCGGCCCAGCAGTACGAGTCGCAGGCCATGCGCTTCGTCGCCAACGGCTACCCGCAGGAGCGGATCATCGCCTACGACCACGACGGGGCCGGGCTCGACACCGAGGCCTACGTCGCCGGGGTGGCCGAGGTGGTCGACGACGCCCTGGCCACCTTCGACGTCGACCAGGTGTACCTGGTGGGCCACTCGCGCGGCACGGGTGTGTCGACGACCTACCTCAGCGACCCGGCGCAGGCCGCCAAGGTGGCCAAGTACGTCGCCATCGACGGCCAGCCGTGCCCCGACACGGTGCCGTGCGTGGCCCCGACCCAGGAGGGCTTCCCGGGCCAGTCCCACGTCGAGGTGGCGACCTCGAAGGAGTCGTTCGCCATGCAGTACGAGTTCCTCGTCGGCGAGGCGCCCGAGGTCGTCGACATCGTCCCGCAGGCCGATCCGGTGGAGATCGAGGGCCGGGCGGTGAACTTCCCGGCCAACACCGGGCGCGAGGCCACCCTCGAGATCTGGGAGATCGACGCCGAGACCGGAGCCCGCACCGGCGACGAGCCCCACGCCACCTACGAGCTGGGGCCCGACGGTGCGTTCGGGCCCCTCGAGCTGGAGACGGGCGCCCACTACGAGTACGCCCTCACCTCCGACGCCTCGCCGGTGACCCACCACCTGTACCTCCAGCCGTACCTGCGCAGCAGCCACCTGGTGCGTCTGCTTTCGTCACCGCCGGACGGGCCCACGCGCGCCAACACCAACGTCGGCGACGACCACGCCTCGCTCATCGCCATCCGCATGCGTGAGTGGCACGCCGAGGGCGAGGACCGAGACGTCCTCGACATCAGCGTCGACGGCGGCGAGCCGGTCGACGCCATCACCGACTTCGTCGGGAACGGGGCCATCGGCCTCCACATCCACGACGACGCCGCCACGCCGGGCGAGACCACGCGGGAGCCGCTGCCCTACTTCTCCGAGCAGCCCTTCCAGAGCGGCATCGACGTCTTCCTGCCGGCCTCGGCCGACGGCAGCAGCACCATCACGGTCACCAACCTCCCCCGCGGCGATGCCGATCGGCCCCAGGTGCTGAACGTGCCGGCCTGGCCGTCGAGCGAGCACGCCACCAGCGTGGTGTTCACCGACTGGGCGGTCGACGGCTAGGGCTGGGGGAGGTTGGTGCCGATCGGGCAGAAGCCGACGGGGGTCTTGGTGCCGGGGGCGGCCTTCGGGACGCGGCCGCGGGGCGTCGGTGCGTTGGGGACGTCGTGGCAGCCATTGCCCATGTCGAAGATGGCGTCGGGCCACTGGATGCAGGGGTGCATGGGGGCGAACACGTCGGCCTCGTACTCGAGGTCGTCGACGACCCAGAGGTGGAGCATGTAGTAGCGCTCCATGTTGAGGTTGATGCCGCCGATCTGGGCACAGCCCTCGTCCGAGCCGTTGATGCCGACGATCGTGGGGTCCTGCCGAGTCAGGCAGAGGCGGGGGTGGTGGTGCCACCAGTCGACGCCCCCGGCGAAGCCGGCCGGCGGCCCGTTGGTGGAGCGGATGTACCAGGACATGCCCACCAGCTCGGCGTCGGGGCCGTCGCTGTCGTACTGGAGGGTGTTGGGCTTCGTCGGGTCGAAGGTCGCCGTCCCCGGGAGGATCGGGTCGTGGCGGTTGAACGAGGGGCTGTTGATGGTCTCCTCGTCGAAGGTGTCCTTGGAGTGGTGGGTGCCCATGCCCGAGAAGTACTCGAACGACACGCGGAAGCCGCCCGCCTCGGCGCTGGCCCGGGTGGGGTACTGCTGGGCGAAGGCCTTGGCCGCGGCCATGTCCTCGGCGAGCGCCTCGCAGTCCTCCGGCAGCAGGTTCTTGCGCAGCCGCCCGGCGTAGAAGTTCACCGTGCCCATGCCCAGCCCGGTGACCGAGTTGTAGGCGCGGGGCGCGCAGTACCAGGGCGTGGCCTCGGCGACCTCGCGCGGCGGTGTCGGAGCCGGGGGCTCACAGGCGGTGGCGCCGGCGGCGAGGACCACGCCCACCACCGCCAGCCGGACCGTGCGACCGAACCTCATCTGACCCTTTGCCATCCCGACCGGCCCTCCGACGTCCTGCTGCGTTCGTGACCTTAGTCACTCCCGCGACTCGCTACCGTCGCGGGGGTGACGACGTACGAGGTCGGCGGCCGGACGATCGAGATCACCCACCCGGACCGGGTGCTCTTCCCCGACGACGGCCTCACCAAGGCCGATCTGGCGGAGTACCACCACCGGGTCGCGCCCACGCTCGTCCGCCACCTGGCCGACCGCCCGCTGATGCTGCAGCGCTTCCCCGAGGGGATCGAGGGCCAGGGCTTCTACCAGAAGGAGGCCGGGCGGGGCGTCCCGTCGTGGGTGCGCACCTTCGAGGCCCGCAAGGAGGGCGGCACCGTCAACCACCCGGTGGTCGACGACGAGGCCGCGCTGCTCGCCCTCACCAACCTGGGCACGATCTCGTTCCACCGCTGGCCCAGCAAGGTCGACGACCTCGAGCACCCGGATCTCCTGCTGGTCGACCTCGACCCGTCCGACGACGACTTCTCCGGGGTCGTGCGCGCCGCCCGCTGGACAAGGGACGTCCTCGACGAGCTCGACCTGGCGTCGTACCTCCAGGTCACCGGGTCCCGGGGCATCCACGTGGTCACACCGGTCGACCGCGGTGCCCCCACCGAGGCGGCCGCCGCCTTCGCCCACCACGTCGCCCACCTGCTCGCCCTCCGCCACCCCGACGCCCTGACCGACGAGGGGCGCAAGGCCAAGCGCAAGGGCCGGCTCTACGTCGACGTGGCCCGCAACGGCTGGGCCCAGACGGCGGTGACGCCGTACTCGGTCCGGCCCCGCCCCGGCGCGCCCGTCGCCACGCCGATCACGTGGGACGAGCTCGACGACCCCGGCCTCCGGCCCGACGGTTTCACCACCGCCACCGTCCCCGAGCGGCTCGACCAGGTCGACGACCCGTGGGCCGGCATGGGTCGCCACGCCCGCTCGCTCCAGAGCCGGTGGGAGCACCTCGAGCGCCTCGTCTCCGAGGCCGAGGCCGCCGCCGACTGATCGCTCATCCGGTCACGACGTCGAACTCGTTGCCCTCGGGGTCGCTGAGCGTCACCCAGGTCGCGCCGCCCTCGGTGTGCTCCGCCAGCTTGGTGGCACCCAGCGCGACGAGGCGGCCCACCTCGGCCTGCAGGTCGGTGGTCGTGAGGTCCGGGTGCATCCGGTTCTTGACCGCCTTGGCCTCCGGTACCTGGAGGAACATCCAGGCGGGGCTGGCGCCGACGACCGCACACTCGGCCGAGCCGCCGTCGGCGACGGGCTGGTCGAGCACGGCGGCCCAGAAGGCCGCTTGGCCGAGGGCATCGGCGCAGTCGATGGTCAGGTGGGTCAGGGTCGCGCTCATCGGGCGCCTCCTCGGGTGATGGGCCAGCAGACCTCGGCGCGGTCGTCGGCCAGGTAGATCTCGCGGATGGGTCCGTCGACCCCGAGGCCGAGCTCGGCGACGACGGTGCCGAGGGCGCCGTAGGTCTGGTCGAGGTCCTCGAACGGACCGTCGTGCACCATGGCGGCCACGCGCGTCGCCGGCAGCTCGAGCGATGGACGGTCGGCCACGGGCACGTACGCCACCACCTCGCCGACCCCCTCGGTGAAGAAGGCGTCGTCGTAGAGAGCACCGTCGGGTCCGGCCGGCGCCCGCCCCTCCGCGTCCAGGGCGTCGTGCAGCCCGGCGAACCCCTCCTCGAGCCAGGCGCCGGCTTCGTCGAACGCCACCACGGCACGCACGGCGACCACCGGCGTGGCGGCGAGGGTCCGATACGTGACCGGCCGCGGCGGACGGGAGCTGCTCAGCAGCGCGTGCAGGGAGGCCACCGTCTGGTGGGTCCGCTCGAGCTGGTCCTGCATGGCCTCGAGGTGGGCGAGGATCGCCTCGTTCCGGCTGGCGAGGTCGGGAGCCTGGATCACGGCCCGCACCTGCTCGAGCGGCATGTCCAGGTCGCGGAACCGGCGGATCGCCTGACCGATGACCACCTGGTCCGCGGTGTAGCGGCGGTAGCCGCTCGACGGGTCGATCTCCGCCGGCTCCAGCAGCCCCACCTCGTGGTAGTGCCGCAGCGCCTTCACGCTGAGGTAGGTCATCTTCGAGAGCTCGCCGATGGTGAGGGGCACCGTCATGGCGCTCAGCATCCCAGCGCCGCCGTCGCCGCGGCCGCACCGTGGCCCATGAGCTCCCCCACCATCGGGGCGGCCTCCTCGGGCAGCAGGTCGGTGACCCACGTCAGCGTGCTGGTGCCGTCGGCCTCCGCCGTGACCGCGAACGACGCGCTGTGGTGGAGGAACGGCCCGTCGACCACCGCGTAGGCGAACCGGCGGGCGCGGTCGTCGACGGTGACGATCCGCTCGCGGACCACCGTGCCGTCGGCGAAGGTGACGACGCGCTCGTCGCCCTCGAGGCGGGCGTCGGTCAGCACGCCCGGGAACAGGAGGTGGGGACGACCGACGTCGCGGACGGCGGCCCACACCGTGTCGGCATCGGCGGCGAGGGGGATGTGCTCGGTGATCGAGGCCATGCGACCCAGCCTGCGGCCTCCCCTCGCGGGAGGGTCAAGGGGGTGAGGGCTCCCTCACGGGGCGACCGGACGGGGTGACGTCCCCTGCATACCGTCCGGGGACATGACCGATGAGGTGCGGACGGCCATCGACCTGCGGAGAGGGCCACCACCACCCGGTGGACCTCCCCCACCACCGACCCGACGGGAGCAGCGACGGGCCCGGGCCGCGGTGGTCGCCATCGTCGCCGGCGGGCTGGCCGTCGACCTCGGGCTGCGGGGCGGCGGCATCGGGCTGGGCTCGACCGTCGCCCTCTCGGTCGCCACCGTCGGCGTGCTGGCCACCTCTCGCCACCGGACGGCCGAGACCTGGGGGCTGACCGCCGTCGCCCTGGTGCTGGCCGGCTGCCTGGCCGTGCGCACCAGCCCGTGGATCGTCATCCTCGACTGGATCGCCGTCGTCGGCCTGCTGGCGCTGGTGGCCACGCCCCGGGCGGGCATCCCCGCGATCGGCCAGTCCGTCGCCGCCCTGGCCCGCCGGGCCACCCTGCCCTGGATCATCGCCCCGGCGACGGCGGTGATCGAGCCGTTCGACGTGGCCCAGGTCCTCGCCCACCGTCGCCGGGAGCGACGCCAGGACCGCCGTACCGGGCGGGCCGCCGATCCGGCGGCGGCCGGAGCCGGACGGGCCCGGGCCGGGCAGGCCTCGGCGGTGGCGCGGGGCCTGCTCCTCGCCGTCCCGATCGTGGCCGGGCTCGGGCTCCTGCTCGGCTCGGCCGACGCCGTGTTCGCCTCGTTCTTCGAGATCCCGACGCCCGCCCTCGACCTCGGGGGCCTGGCCGGCCACCTCGCCCTCCTCGCGCTGGGCGCGGCCGTGGTGGCCGCCCTGCTCGGCGCCGATCGCCAGGTCACGCCCCTCGCCCGCAGCACCGCCCGGCCGCTGGGCGCCATCGAGGCGAGCGTGGTGCTCATCGGCCTGGCCCTCCTCTACACGCTCTTCGCCGTGGCCCAGCTGGTGGCGGCCATCGGTGGCGACGACCGGGTGCAGCGCACCACGGGCCTCACCTACGCCGAGTACGCCCGCACCGGGTTCTTCCAGCTCCTGTGGGCGGCCGGCATCACCCTGGTCGTGCTGCTCGGCATCCGGGCCCTCACCCGGGAGACCTCGCCCCGCCAGGACCTGGCCGTGCGCGCCTGCTCGGCCCTGTGCTGCCTGCTGACCCTCGTGCTGGTGGCCGCCGCCATCAATCGGCTGGCCGTCTACCGCGACGCCTACGGCCTCACCATGTTGCGTCTGGCCTGCACGACCTTCGCCTGGTTCCTGGGGGCCACGTTCGTGCTCCTCGCGGCGCGCCTGGTGCAGGGCCGGGGCGGGCGGGACTGGCTGCCGGCGGCGATGGCCGTCACCGCGCTGGCCGCCCTCCTGTGGTGGAACGGGTCCAACCCGGAGGCCCACGTGGCCCGGACCAACGTCGACCGGGCGGTGGAGACGGGGAAGCTCGACGCCGACTACGCCGACTCGATGTCCGACGACGCCGTCCCGACCCTGGTGGCCGGTCTCGACCGGCTGCCGCCCGACGCCCGGGACGACCTGTTCGCCCGTCTGTGCCGCTCGGGCGAGGCGATCGAGCCCACCGACGGGTGGGCCGCCTTCAGCTGGGGTCGCCAGCGCGCCGTCGAGGCGGTCGAGGAGTGCCCCGTCCGCTGACCAGCACCTGACAATTGGCGATCACCCCTCTGGAGGAGGACGCCGGGCGCACGGGTGACCCACGATGGGGATCCGGTGGGGCTCGGGGGTGATGGGGCCCGCGGGCCCCACCGTCCACCGAGCCGTTCTGATCTCCCACGGGTGCGTGGGCGCAACGCTCGGAGATCAGAACCGGGGGCACAGGCCGTCGAACCGTTCTGATCACCCTGGGTTGCGTCGGTGCAACCCTCGCTGATCAGAACCGGGCTCGGGCTATCGAGCCTCAGTGGACATCGCCCCAGTCGCTGTCGAGCACGTACTGGTGGGCGTCGATCCGCTCCCGCACGAACGCCACCGCATCGGGGTTCACCGCATAGGTCGCCATGGCGCGATGCTTCCACGCCATGAAGGTCTTGGTGACGGGGGGTGGGGGGTTCGTCGGGTCGTACACCGTGCCGGCCCTGCGGGCCGCCGGGCACGAGGTGCGCCTGCTGGTGCGCAGCCCCGAGCGGGCCCTGGGCGTGCTCGGGCGGCGCGGCATCACCGAGGACGACGTCGAGCTGGTCGTGGGCGACATGGTCGACGCCGACGCCGTGGGCCGGGCCGTCGCCGGGTGCACCGCAACCATCCACGCCGCCGCCGCCATCGGGATGACCGGCCACGACGGCACCTCGGTGCTCGACGTCAAAACGACGGGCGCCCGCACCGTGGTCGGTGCCGCCCTCGACGCCGGCCACGACCCCGTCGTCCACGTGTCGAGCGTCGCCGTCTTCGTGCCGCCGGTCGAGCCGGTGATCGGGCCGACGTCGCCCCTGGCCTCGCCCCGAACCGACTACGGCCGGTCGAAGGTCGTCACCGAGGAGGAGCTACGGGCCCGCCAGGACGCCGGCGACCCGATCACGATCGTCTACCCGGGCGGCGTCATCGGCCCGGACCAGCCCCACCTCGACGCCACCCTCGAGGGTCTGGTCGCCGCCCGCACCCAGGGCTGGCCCCGCACCCGGGGCGGGGTGAACCTGGTCGACGTGGCCGACCTCGCCGCCGTGCTGGTCGGCTGTCTCACGCCCGGCGCCGGCGCCCGCCGCCTGCTCCTCGGCGGCCACTTCCTGCCGTGGGCCGAGCTGGGTGCCCTGGTCGACGACATCACCGGCGTGCGGGCGTGGCGGGCACCGCTGCCCAAGCCGGTGCTGATGGGCTTCGCCGCCGCCCTCGACGGCGTCCGCCGCATCCGCCCGCTGGCCTACCCGCTCACCCGTGACGCGGCCGAGATCATGACGACCATGGTCGCCACCGACGACTCGGTCACCCTCGACTCGCTCGGCGTCGAGCTCCGGCCCGTGCGGGAGTCGCTGATCGAGACCGTGGGCTGGCTGGCCGAGGCCGGCCACCTCCCGGCCAAGAACGCCGGCCGGCTCGCTCCGAGCTAGCGGGCGATCGGCTCGAGCAGCACGACGTAGATCGTGCTGCGCCGGGCGCGCCAGCGGGCGACCTCGCGGTGCGACGCCGGACGACCGGCCACGCCGTCGACGGTGAGCTCCTCCAGCCGGTCGAGCTCCCTGCGGACGCCGTCGGCCACGACCCAGATCCGCCCGGCGGCGCGCGCCTGGTTCCACCGCTCAGTGGCGTCGGTGTCGTCGGGCTCGAAGCGGAGGACCTCGCCGAGGGGGCGGTCGGCCGGGATGAGGACGGGGTCGTTGACCGGGTCGACGTCGCGCCAGGCGGCCTCGAACGGCGGCCGGGTGGTGGGCTCGCGGGACAGGAGGATGGTGTCGCCGGGCTGGGCCTCGGCCGCGATCCGGCGGGCGGCGACCGTCCAGCCGTCGACCGGCCGGGTGTGCAGGTACACGTGCCCGGCGGCCAGGGCGAGGGCCAGGACCACCGCCGCCACCGTCCGCAGCGCGGGGGCGCGGCCTCGGACCCGCCCGGCCCGCTCGACGGCGGCCGCCATCAGCAGCGCCAGGCCCGGGACGCACCCGACGGCGTAGCGGGGCACCAGCGACGGCCGGGCCAGCGACAGCAGCACCAGCAGCGCCAGCCCTCCCAGGCCCCACACGACGGGGGCGAGGGCGCGGGCCCGGGCGATCGCCGTCGGCGCCCGCCGGGCGGTGGCGATGCTCACCGCGACCCCCACGAGCAGGACGACGACGAGCGCGAGGCACACGAACACCCAGCGGCTGAGGAACCGCTCCATGGTGAAGTTCATCGAGTTGATGGTGATCGGCTCGACCCAGTTGCCGACGTCGTCCGACGCAGTCCGGGCCAAGGTGGCGGTGATCAGCACGCACAGGCCGACGCCGCGCAGGGCGCGGAGCCACGTCCCCCGATCGGCCCGCGCCAGCCCGACCACGGCGAGCTGGGGCACCATCTGCAGGACGGTCAGCCCGTGGAGCAGAGGCAGCGCCAGGGCGATGACGCTGTGCAGCAACCACCACCACCGGCGATGGCGGGCCGGGACGTCGGGGTCCAGACCGTGGTCGAGCGCCAGCCACGAGCCGGCCACCAGCAGCATGACGAAGCCGTAGGACCGGGCCTCCTGGGCGTAGGTCAGCCACATGGGCGACAGGGCCAGGAGGATGCCGGCGAGGCACGCCTCGCGCGCCCCGGCCAGCCGGCGGGCCACCACCACGGTGACGGCCAGAGCCCCGAGCGCGGCCACCACCGACGGGAGGCGCATCCACCACACCGACTCGGACACCCAGAACCACACCCGCAGGACGGCGTAGTAACCGCTCATCGTCCAGCTCGTCTCGGGCACCGAGGACTTGAGCTGGTGGACGGCGCCCAGCGTGTAGGCCTCGTCGAGCCACAGCCCACGGTGGTCGAGGCGGTACAGCGCGCTGACCGCGCCGATCACCAGACCGGGCCCGGCCAACCGCCACCAGGGCGCGCTCGGGACGGGAGCGGCGGGCGGCGGGGGGTCGGTTGTCCGAGCGGGAGCCCCGGTCTCGGTCGTGGTCAACGGCGTGGGTCCTCCCCGGGCGGTCGGGAGACGGTACCAACCGGGGCGGGGTGAGCCGGTGGTCGCCGTTAGCCTCGGCGGCGTGTCGTCGCCCCTGCCGTCGTCGTCCCCCGGCACCCCGCTCCGCGTCGGGCTCGTGCTGCTCGGCTCCCCGCCCCCCGGGCTCCCCGACACCGAGGGCGGGTACCTGGCGATGTTCGGCGCCCTGCTCGCCCCGCACGGCATCGAGCTGACGGCCTTCGAAGCCCAGGCCGGCGAGCTGCCCGGGGCGCCCGGCGAGCTGGACGGCTACGTGCTCACCGGCTCGGCCACCTCCGTCTACGACGACGAGCCCTGGATCGCCGCCGCCGAGGCCTTCCTCCGGGACGTGGTCGCCGCCGGAGTCCCCGTGGCCGGCATCTGCTTCGGCCACCAGCTCCTCGCCCAGGCCCTCGGCGGGAGGGTCGAGAAGGCGGCCGGGGGCTGGGGCATGGGGGTCCACGCCTACGACCTCGACCTCGACGGCGGGCCCGCCACCATGCGGCTCCAGGCGATGCACCAGGACCAGGTGGTGGCCCTGCCCGACGGCGCCCGGGTGTGGGCCCGGTCCGCGCACTGCCCCATCGCCGGCTTCACGGTGGGCGACCGGGTCTGGACGGTCCAGGCCCACCCCGAGTTCAGCGCCCCGTTCGCCGGTGCGCTCATCGATCGGCGGCGCCCGCTCGTGGGCGACGACCTGGCCGACGCGGCCGCGTCCACCATCCACGACGCCACCGACCACGAGCTCGTGGCGGCCTGGATCGCCGATGTTCTTGCACGGAACGTGCAGTAAGATCGGATCATGACGACCACGGGGCCATCGATCGACCGGGAGGCCGTCCTCGCCCGCTACCGCGCCGAGCGCGACAAGCGGCTGCGGGAGGACGGCAACGACCAGTACGTCGAGGTCACCGGGGCCTTCGCCCACTACGTCGACGATCCCTACGTCCCCCGCACCGAGCGGGACCCGATCCGCACCGAGGTCACCGTCGCCCTGATCGGCGGTGGCTTCTCCGGCCTCGTCACCGGCGCCCGGCTGAAGCAGGCCGGCATCGACGACGTCCGCATCATCGAGAAGGGCGGCGACGTCGGCGGCACCTGGTACTGGAACCGCTATCCCGGCGCCCAGTGCGACACCCACTCGTTCGTCTACATGCCCCTCCTCGAGGAGACCGGGCACATGCCGACCGAGAAGTACGCCCACGGCCCCGAGATCCTCGAGCACTGCCAGCGCATCGCCACCCAGTTCGGGCTGTACGACGATGCCCTCCTCCACACCGAGGTCACCAGCGTCGTGTGGTCCGACGAGGAGACGCGCTGGATCATCGGCACCGACCGGGGCGACGAGCTGAGGGCCCGGTTCGTGGTCTGGGGCACCGGCCCGCTCCACCGGCCCAAGCTGCCCGGCATCCCCGGACTGGGCACGTTCGAGGGCCACACCTTCCACACCAGCCGCTGGGACTACGCCTACACCGGTGGCGATCCGGATGGGAACCTCACGGGACTCCATGGCAAGCGGGTCGGGATCA
>DASVEC010000398.1:0-2019 GCA_036380755.1 Iamia sp.
ACGCCTGCTTCTGCGGGTCGGGCCGCAAGTTCAAGCGCTGCCACGCCCCCTCGTTCGAGCGGGTGCGCCCGGCGCCGAGCCGGCCCCAGCGCCCGGCCCCCGAGGGTGTCGACCTCACCTTCTACGCCGTCGACGGCGGCCGCAGCCGGCGCGACGTGCCCGACGTCCACGGCCCCGAGGTCATCGACGCCATGCGCCGCACCGGTGCGGCGGCGGCCGAGATCCTCCGCACGGTCGGCGACGCCGTCGCCGTCGGCGTCACCACCGACGAGCTCGACGAGATCTGCCACCAGGCCTGCCTCGACGCCGGTGGCTACCCGAGCCCGCTCAACTACGGCGAGCCGTCGTTCCCGAAGTCGATCTGCACCTCGGTCAACGAGGTCATCTGCCACGGCATCCCCGACAGTCGGCCCCTGCGCGACGGCGACATCGTCAACCTCGACGTCACCCTCTTCCGCGAGGGGGTCCACGGCGACACCAACGCCACGTGGTGCGTCGGCACGGTCGACGACCTCAGCCGCCGGCTCGTGCGGGTCACCCGGGAGTGCCTGGAGAAGGGCATCGAGGCGGTCCGCCCCGGCCGCCCCACCAGCGACATCGGCCAGGCCATCCAGGCCCACGCCGAGGGCGAGGGCCTCAGCGTGGTCCGCGCCTTCACCGGCCACGGCGTGGCCCACGAGTTCCACACCGGCCTCCACATCCTCCACTACCACGAGCCCCGCGACACCCGGGTCGTGATGGAGCCCGGGATGACCTTCACCATCGAGCCCATGATCGCCCTCGGCTCCTGGCAGCACCGGCTGTGGGACGACGAGTGGACCGCGGTCACCACCGACGGCCGGCGCACCGCCCAGTTCGAGCACACCCTCGTCGTCACCGACGACGGCGCCGAGATCCTCACGTTGCACCCCGACGGGTCTTGGTCGGGGGACTGACCGGCCAATACCGTCGCCGCCATGACGACCCGCACCTTCGTGATGGCCAAGCCCGACGCCGTGGAGCGGGGGCTGGTGGGCGAGATCGTGAGCCGCATCGAGCGCAAGGGCCTCCGCCTGGTGGCCGCCGAGCTGCGCTCCGTGCCCGAGGACCTGGCCCGCGAGCACTACGCCGAGCACGCCGAGAAGCCCTTCTTCGGTGAGCTGGTCACCTTCCTCACCCGGTCGCCCGTCTTCGCCATGGTGGTCGAGGGCCCCGACGACAACACGTGGGAGCTGTGCCGCATCCTCATCGGCAAGACCCAGGTCATCGAGGCCCAGCCGGGCTCGATCCGGGGCGACTTCGCCACGACCACCAACGAGAACCTGGTCCACGGCTCCGACGGCCCGGAGTCGGCGGAGCGCGAGATCGGCCTCTGGTTCCCCGCCGGGGTCTGACCGGAGCTGTCAGACAACCCCTCTGACCTGGGGTTCTTCGCCCCATCCACCCGGGCAGGGCGGCGACAGACTATGAGGGTGATTGTTGCGGTCGGATGACAGCGCCTACACTTCGGGCCGACCCGCGCCCAGCCCTGCGGCGCAGCCTCGGAGGTCCAGTGTCTGACAACCCGATCAGCTCGCTCATGGGCCGCGACATGGCTGTCGACCTGGGCACGGCCAACACGCTCGTCTACGTGCGGGGTCGGGGCATCGTCTTGAACGAGCCGTCGGTCGTGGCCGTGTCGGTCAAGGACGGCCGGGTCCTCGCCGTCGGCACCGAGGCCAAGCGCATGATCGGGCGCACGCCGGCCCACATCGAGGCCATCCGGCCGCTGAAGGACGGGGTGATCGCGGACTTCGAGATCTGCGAGAAGATGCTCCGCTTCTTCATCCACAAGGTCCACCAGCGCCGCTTCTCCAAGCCCCGCATGGTGATCTGCGTCCCGTCGGGCATCACCGGCGTCGAGCAGCGGGCCGTGCAGGAGGCCGCCGAGTACGCCGGCGCCCGCAAGCCCGCCTACATCATCGAGGAGCCCATGGCCGCGGCCATCGGCGCCGGGCTGCCGGTCCAGGAGCCCACCGGCAACATGATCGTCGACATCGG
>DASVEC010000399.1:0-9665 GCA_036380755.1 Iamia sp.
GTGCTGACCGGACGGGACGAGCCCGAGCTGGGCCGAGCGGCCCGCGACGTCCTGGTGGGCGGGGCCCGGGCCGTGATGGCCGCCCGCCGGCGTCGCTGGGCTCGGCACCGGCTCCCGGTCGCCTTGGGCCTGGTGCCCACCGAGGTGCGCGAGTGGCACGACTGGTCCCTGCTGGCGGCGCACGACGACCGGGTGATCCTCCGGCGGGAGGACGGCGGCCAGCTGATCCGGGCCGCCACCGGACCCCGCGGGGTCGACGCCGTCGTGGCCCACACGATCGGGCTGCGCGCCCTGGCCGACGACCACCGGCTCGGAGCGACCCGGGACCTCATCCCCCGGCTCGTCGCCGCGGCCGACGACGGGGCCTGGATGGTCGAGACGGCGCGGCCGGGCACCCCCGGTCCGCTCCTCCCGCCCGAGCGCCAGGGCCCGGCCGTGGCCGCCGCGGTCACGGTGATCGACGGGCTCCACGAGGCGACGGCCGAGATCACGATGGTCGACGAGCACGTGCTGGACCGCTGGGTCGACGGCCCCGGCCAGGTCGTCGCCCGCGCCCTCACCGATCGCCGCTCGGCGGCCCGGCTCGACCAGGTCCTCGCCGACCTGCGGGCCGACCTGGCCGGCCGGCGCGTCACCACCAGCCGGGTCCACGGCGACCTGTCGCTCGACGAGGTCCTCTTCGGTCCCGCGGGCGAGGTCACCGGTCTCGTCGACTGGGAGGCGACCGGCACCGGCCTGCCCGAGCTCGACGTCGTCCACCTCCTGCTCACCGAGCGCCGCCGCACCCAGGGCGGCGAGCTCGGCACCCACGTCGCCGCCATGGCCGCCGAGGGCCTCGACCCCGACGAGGCCCACCTGTGGGCCGGCACGGTGCCCGCCAACGTCGACGTCCCGCTCTCGGTGCTGGTGCGCCTCGCCTGGCTCCACCACGCCGCCTCCCACCTGCTGACCTCCCGCACCGATCTGGCCCACCGCTGGTGGCTCCGCGGCAACGTCGACCGCGTCCTCGCCGCCCTCGCCCCCGACGCCACCCCCTCCTCCTCCGAACTCGGTGGGGTAAGCGCCCGATTCCGGGCGCTTACCCCACCGAGTTCGCCGAAGAGGCGGGGGCCGGCGGCCCTGACGCTGGGGCTGGGGGTGGCGGCCGCGGCGGCGTGGGTCGGGGGGCTGTGGGGGGCCGACCCGGCGGCGATGACCGACCTCGGGCTGCTCTCGCTGCTGACGCCGCTGAACGCGGTGGCCCTCGTGCTGCTGCTCGCCGCCTTCGCCGTCGAGGTGGCCCGCCCCGACCCCGCCACCTGGCGCCTGGCGACGCCGGTCGTCCTCCTCGTCACCGCCCTCCACGGCACGCCGGCGGCGCTCTACGGCACCCTCCGCTACGCCTGGGCGTGGAAGCACATCGGGATCGTCGACTTCATCGAGCGCCACGGCACCGTCGACCCCGGCATCGGCACGCTCGACGTGTACCACAACTGGCCCGGGTTCTTCAGCCAGATGGCGGGGCTGCTCGAGCTGGCCGGCGTGGACGAGCCGTCCCGCATCCTGCGGTGGTGGCCCCTGCTCATCGAGCTGATCACCATCCCCGCCCTCGTGTTCGTGTTCTCCGCCTTCAGCGCCGACAAGCGGGTGCGGTGGACGGGCGTGCTCCTCTTCATGGTCACGAACTGGGTGGGCCAGGACTACTTCTCGCCCCAGTCCGAGGCCTTCGTGCTCTACCTGGCCCTGGTGGGCGTCTTCCTCCGCGGCTTCGCCCTGCGGCCCGAGCGCCGACGCTGGTGGGAGACCGGGTTGGCCGACGACGACGAGCACCGCCAGCCGTGGTCGCCGGGGTGGACCGTGGCCCTCGTGGTGCTGCTCGTCGGTGCCATCGTCACCAGCCACCAGGTCACGCCGTTCATGGTCGTGGTCGCCCTCGCCGCCCTCGCCGTCACCCGCCGGGTGCGCACCGGGTGGGCGCTCACCGCGACCGTCGGCCTCGCCCTGGTGTGGGCCGGCACCGGCGCCCGCACCTTCGTCGAGGAGAACCTGGCCAGCCTGACCGAGGGCGTCGGCGACCCGACCAGCAACGCCGGAGCCAACTTCGTCGACGCCACCACCCTGTCGGCGCACCAGCAGCTGGTCTCGACGATGGGACGCCTCACGGTCGTCGGCATCGCCGCCGTGGCCGGGCTGGCCGTGCTCCACCAGATCCGGTCCCGCCGGCTGCGCCTCGAACCGCTCGTGCTGGCCGCCAGCCCGGTGGCGATGGTGCTGACCAGCAGCTTCGACGGCGAGATCGTCTTCCGCACCTACCTCTTCGCCCTGCCCTTCCTGGCCTGGCTGGCCGCCGACGGGCTGTGGGCGGCGATCGGCGAGCGCCGGCCCCGGGCCTCCCGGCGGGCCGTGGCTGTGGGCGTCGTCGCCGCCCTCCTGCTGAGCGGCTTCCTCTTCGGCTACTACGGCAAGGACCAGTGGTACCGCTTCAGCGAGGACGAGGTGGCCGCGTCGGAGCTGGTGCTGTCGTCGGCTCCACCGAGCTCGCTCCTCGTCACCGGCACCGACAACTACCCGGTGCAGTTCGAGGACTACGAGCGCCTGACCTACGTCCCCATCGCCTCGGAGCCGGCCGACAGCCGCGACGCGGTGCTGGCCGACCCCGGCGACGTGCTGGCCGAGTGGATGGGCGAGTCGGACTACGAGGGCGCCTTCGTCCTGATCACCCGGTCGATGCGGGACGAGGCCGACGCCACCGGCCTCCTCCCCCGCGGCGCCCTCGTCGAGCTGATCGACGAGCTGCGGGCCGATCCCCGGTTCGAGGCCATCCACGACACCGACGACGCCACCGTCTTCGTCCTGGCCGACGGCTGAGGCTCGTTCACGACCGGTTCACACCCGGGTGCGTAGGACGGGGTCATGTCCGTCCACCGCCGCGTCCTGCTGCTCGTCGCCACCCTGCTCGTGCTGGTCGCCGCCGCCTGCACCCAGGACACCGAGGACCCGCCCCGCTCCGGGGATGACGAGGAGGGCGCGCCGGCCGACCTCGCCTGCGACCCCGAGGTCGATGAGGCCCTGCGGGCCTGGGCCGAGGCCGGGTTCAGCGGCACCGTCGCCCTGTCGACCGGCGGCCGCCTCGACTGCGAGGCGGCGTACGGCCAGGCCGACCAGGAGGAGGGCCGGCCCAACACCCTCGACACCGTCTTCGCCATCGGGTCCGTCTCCAAGGCCTTCGCCGCCGCCGCCGTGCTCGACCTGGTGGCTGCCGGTGAGCTGACGCTGGACGACCGGGCCGGCGACCTGCTGCCCACGCTTGGCGGACCGGCCGCCGACGCGACCGTCGGGCAGCTCCTGCTCCACACCAGCGGGCTGACCGGCGAGATCGGGGCCGACCGCGAGCCGCTGAGCGAAGAGGAGGCCATCACCGCCCTGGGCGGGCTCGAACAGGCGGCCGAGCCCGGTACCGAGTTCCTCTACTCCAACGCCGGCTACGCCCTGCTGGCCCTGATCGTCCAGGAGGTCAGCGGCACGCCCTACCGCGACCACATCAGAGCCGACGTGCTGACCGTCGACGGCGACGTCCTCGGCGGGTTCTGGGACGGCGACCCCGCCGCCGCCGGGCCCCGCGCCGTCGGCTACGACGACGCCGGCGACCGGATCGAGCTGGACGACTTCGCCGGGCCCTACTGGGCCACGGCCGGCAACGGCGACCTGGCCATGACCACCACCGAGCTGGCCCGCTGGACCCACGCCCTGTTCGCCGGCGAGGTGATCGCCCCCGAGGCGGTCGAGCTGCTGGAGACCACCGCCTTCGACGAGGGCGACGGTCGCGAGGAGGTGCCCGGCTGGGTGCGCTTCGACGCGGAGCAGCTGGGCGAGCCGGCCTACGCCGTGGCGGGGGGCGGCGGCGACCTCGGCCACGAGGCCGTCACCGCCTGGCTGCCCGAGAGCGAGCGGGTCGTCTCCATCTCGACCAACACGGCCGACGTGCTCGCCGAGGACCTGCTGGCCGAGCTGGCCCCCGCCCTCATCGCCGGCGATCCGCTGCCCGTGCCCGACGAGGCCGCCGAGGCCGACCCCGACGAGGTGGCCGCGGCCGAGGGCACCTACGAGCTCGACGGCGGCGATCACCTCGTGGTCACCGCCACCGACGACGGCCTGGCCATCGCGGCCGAGGGCGCGGCGGCGACGGCCGCCCTGTTCCCACCGGCCGACGAGGCCGATGCCGCGGCCCGCGCCGATCACGAGGAGCTCGTGCGGGCCCTCCTCGCCGGCGAGACCCGCACCGGCGAGGAGGAGGTGGCGGCCCTGGAAGAGGACCTGGGACCGATCGAGTCGGTCGAGATCGTGGGCACGATCGACACCGGCGAGCTGCGCACCTACGCCCGTCTCGAGGCCGGCGGCGAGGAGGCCCTGGTCTGGTACGCCGTCGATGACCGCGGCGGGATCGCGGCCGTCGAGATCACCGACGACCCGCCGACCCTCGTCGTCGTCCCCGCCGGGTCGGGGACCTATCGCCCGGCCGACCCCACCGGGTCCGGCCCCGAGGTGGTGGTCGGCGTGGGCGACGACCAGATCACCGTCACCGGCCCCGACGGCGCCGTCACCGCCCGCCGGGCCGGCTGAGGCGGCCTGCGAGACTCGGGCATGCGGATCCTGCTGGTCGAGGACGACGCCGACCTGGCTGCGGTCACGGCCATGGGGCTGCGCAACGAGGCCTACGCCGTCGACGTGGCCGCCACCTGCGCCGAGGCCGAGGCCCTGCTGCGCACCACCGACTTCGACCTGGCCTGCCTCGACCTCGGGCTGCCCGACGGCGACGGGCTGGACCTGGTGCGGAGCCTCGCCCCCGGTGGCGATCTGCGCCGGCCCCGCCGGACGATCGTCATCACCGCCCGCGACGCCGTGGCCGACCGGGTCGCCGGGCTCGACGCCGGGGCCGACGACTACCTGGTGAAGCCGTACGCCTTCTCCGAGCTCGTCGCCCGGGTCCGGGCCCTCGCCCGCCGCGACGACGCGGGCGGGGCGACGCTCCGGGTCGGCGACGTGGTGCTCGACACCGCCGCCCACCGGGCCTGGCGGAGCGGCGTCGAGCTGAACCTGACCTCCCGCGAGCTCTCGCTGCTGCGCTACTTCCTCCACCACCCCGGCGAGGTGTTGTCCGCCGAGCACCTGCTGGAGCACGTGTGGGACGCCCACGCCGACCCCTTCACCACGTCGGTCCGGGTGATCCTGAGCCGCCTGCGCCGCAAGCTCGGCGACCCGCCCCCGATCACCACCGTGACCGGGGCCGGCTACCGGTTCGAGGCGACGTCATGAGGTGGCCGGCGGGGCTGGCGCCGCGGTCGCTCCGGGTGCAGCTGGCGGTGGTGGGCTTCGCCGCCATCTACGCCCCGGTGCTGGTCGTGCTCGGGGTCGACGTGGTGACCGAGCAGGAGGTGACCACCACCGTCGACGGCACCGCCACGGTCGTCGCCACCGACGGCCGCTCGGGGTGGACGGTGGCGACGGTGATCGTCCTGGCCCCGGTCGCCCTGGCCCTGTCCTGGTGGCTGTCGGGCCGGGCGACCCGGCCCCTCGACCGGGTCCGCACCGTGGCCGACGAGATCGGCGAGTCCGACCTGAGCCGGCGCATCGGCCTGGTGCGGGGGCCGACCGAGGTGGTCGCCCTGGCCGCCAGCTTCGACGCCATGCTCGACCGCCTGGAGCGGGCCGCCGCCGTCCAGCGCACGCTGATCGAGGAGACCAGCCACGAGCTGCGCACCCCGCTCGCCGTGCTCACCACCACCGCCGACGTGCTGCTGGCCCACCCCGACCCGACGCCGGACGACCACCGGGTGGGGCTGGAGCGGACCCGCGCCGCCGCCACCCGTCTCGGCGCCGTGGTCGACGGCCTGCTCGTCGAGGCCCGGGGCCGGGCCCACGCCATCGACCGCCAGCCGGTCGACCTGGTGGCGATCGTGGGCGACGTGCTCGACGAGGCGGCCGTCCTCGCCGCGGCCGGTGAGGTCACGCTCGATCTCGTCGCCCCGGCCGGTCTCGTCCTCCCGCTCGACGAGGCCACCGTGCGACGGGCCCTCGCCAACCTGGTCGGCAACGCCGTGCGCCACGCCCCGGCCGGCACCACGGTCGACGTCGAGGTGGCCACCGGCGACGGGCAGGCGACCGTCGCCGTCACCGACCGCGGCCCGGGTCTCCCGGCCGACGCCCAGGAGCGGGCGTTCGAGCGCTTCTGGCGGGCCGACCGGTCGCCGGGCTCCGGGCTGGGCCTGCCCATCGCCCGCCAGGTCGCCCGGGCCCACGGCGGCGACGTCACCGTGCAGAGTCCGGGCCGGGCCGGGACCGGCTCGACCTTCACCCTCACCCTGCGCGCCTGAGGCCGAGCAGGTCGAGGTCCACGATCAGGACTACCCGGACGGTCGCACCGGGGCGATCCTGGCCCCCGTGACCGACTTCCCGACCGTCAGGGTCGCCGCCGTGCAGGCCACGCCCGTGATCCTCGATGCCGAGGCCACGGTGGCCAGGGCCATCGACCTGTTCGATGCCGCCGCCGACGACGGCGCCGGGCTGGTCGTCTTCCCCGAGTGCTTCGTGTCGGTCTACCCGAGCGGGGCCTGGGCCGCGGCCGCGGCCACGTGGGCCGACGGCACCGACGAGCTGTGGGAGCGGATGTGGGCGTCGAGCGTCGACGTCACCGGGCCCCTCGTCGGCCGGCTGGTCCAGGCCTGCGCCCGGCGCGAGGCCCACATGGCCATCGGCGTGAACGAGCGGGAGGACCACCGGCCCGGCTCGCTCTACAACACGCTGCTCGTCCTGGGACCGGACGGCGTCCTGGCCCGGCACCGCAAGCTGATGCCGACCATGCACGAGCGGGTCTTCCACGGCGTGGGCGCCGGCGACGACCTCGACGTGGTCGAGCTGCCGGGAGGGGCCCGGGTCGCCGGGCTGATCTGCTGGGAGAACCGGATGCCGCTGGCCCGCTGGGCGCTCTACGAGGGCGGCCCGCAGATCTGGGTGGCGCCGACCGCCGACGACAGCGACGGCTGGCTCGCCTCGATGCGCCACATCGCCATCGAGGCCGGGGCCTTCGTCGTCAGCGTCCCCCAGTACATCCCCTGCTCGGCGTTCCCCGACGACTTCCCCCTGCCGCTGCCGCTCGGGAACGAGGTGCTCGGCCGGGGCGGAGCCTGCATCGTCTCCCCCGCCGGCGAGATCATCGCCGGTCCCCTGTACGACGAGGAGGGCACGGTCGCCGCCGTCTGCGACCTGCGCCAGACCCTCCACGTGAAGCGGTACTTCGACGCCGCCGGCCACTACGGCCGGGCCGACGTCCTCGCCCCGCCGGAGCCGGGTCAGTCCTCGAGGTGGGTCTCGTAGAGGTCGAGCTCGCGCTCGAGGCGGTGCATCACCTCGTTGCTGATGTCACCGGCGTTGCGCAGGGACACGATGGCGCTGCGCTCCTCGGCGATCACCCGGCGCACGATGCGCTGGCGGACCTGGGACGCGTCCTCGTAGCCGTCGTCCTCGATCTTCCCGGCCCGGGCCGCGAACCGGTGCTTGCGCTGGAGGTAGCGGCCCCGGACGGCGCCGATCTCCTCCTCGGCGGCCCAGCCCTCGGCGGTGATCGCATCCAGCTCGATCAGGGCCGCCTTGCTGGAGTGCAGCCGGGCCATCATCTCCTCCTCCTGCTCCTCCCGCCCGTCGTCCACCACCCCGAGCCGGCGGATCAGCATCGGCAGCGTCAGGCCCTGGCCGACGACGGTCACCAGGACCACGGCGAAGGTCACGAAGACGATGAGGTCCCGGCCCGGGAAGGGCTGGCCGGCGTCGGTCTCCAGCGGCACGGCCAGGGCGGTGGCGAGTGAGACGGCGCCCCGCAGACCGCTCCACGCCACGATGGTCCGGGGCGCGGCCCCGACGCGCAGCTCGCGCTGCTGGGGCCGCCGGTCGAGGGCCCGGACCAGGTAGGGCGCGGTGAAGACCCAGAGGAACCGGATGCCGACGACCGCCACGACCACCAGGGCGGAGTCGGCCGCCAGCTCGAGCGCCGTCCGGCCCTCCAGCCCGTCGACCACCACCGGCAGCTGGAGACCGATCAGCACGAACAGGGTGGCGTTGAGCAGGAAGGCGAGCACCTCCCACACGGCGAAGGCCTGGAGGCGGGTCGACGGTGTGATCAGGTCGGGCGAACGCCACCCGATGTAGAGCCCGGCGGTCACCACCGCCAGCACCCCGGACACGTGGAGCTGCTCGGCCGGGAGGAAGGCGAGGTAGCCGGTGGCCAGGCTGATGGTGATCTCGGTCGGGGCGTCGTCGAGCCGGCGCCGGATCTGGGCGACGAGCACGCCGACGACGGCGCCGATGGCCACACCGCCACCGATGCTGGCCAGCAGCTCCAGACCGGCGCCGCCGGCCGAGAACCCGCCCTCGAGCGCCGCCACCAGGGCCACCCGGTACACGACGAGGGCGGCCGAGTCGTTCAGCAGGCTCTCCCCCTCCACCAGGTTCACGATCCGGCGGGGGGCGCCGAGGCGGCGCATGATCGCCGTCGCCGCGACGGGGTCGGTGGGCGACACGATCGCCCCCAGGACGAAGGCGACCGGCCACGACAGGCCCAGGACGGCGTGCCCCGCCACCGCCACCACCCCGACCGTGGCCAGGACCAGCCCGATCGACGTCATGGCCAGCGCCCGGGCGTAGATCCGCAGGGCCCGCAGGTCGGCGAAGAAGGCGGCCGAGTAGAGCAACGGGGGCAGGAAGACGAGGAGCACCAGGTCCGGCTCCAGCGCCACCTCCGGCAGCCCCGGCACCAGGCCGAGCGCCAGGCCGCCGAGCACCAGGACGATCGGGTACGGGATGCCGATCCGGCTGGCGACGGCGTTCAGCCCCGCCACCGCCACGAGCACCGCCGCCAGCACGATCTCGAGGCCGTCCACGGGATCCATTCTGCTCCGTGTCGATCCGGCGCCGGACCGTTCGACGTGAGGGAGAGTGTCCACCCCGGGCGCCGTGACCACAGGAGAACACCGTGAAGTACATGCTGATCATGCGGGCCACCGACGAGGCCGCCTCCGAGTTCCAGGACGTGGACTTCGACGAGGTGCTCGAGGCCATGGGCCGGTTCCAGGACGAGATGGTCTCGGCCGGCGTCCTGCTCGCCGCCGAGGGCCTCGACCCCGAGGAGCCGGGTGTCGTCGTCGACTTCTCGTCCCAGCCGCCGGTCGTGACCGACGGTCCCTACGGCGAGACCAAGGAGCTGTTCGGCGGGTTCTGGATGCTCGACGTGGCGTCGCAGCAGGAGGCGATCGAGTGGGCCAAGCGGGCGCCGATGACCGGCCCCGGCATCAAGACCGAGATCCGCCGGGTCCCGACCATCGACGAGTTCCCCCAGGACAACCCGTGGATCCAGCGGGAGCGGGCGTGGCGGGAGTCGACCGGGCAGCTGTGAGCGATGCCCGTGCCGCGGTCGCCGCGGTGTGGCGGATCGAGTCGGCCAAGATCGTCGGCGCACTCGCCCGCCACACCGGCGACTTCGCCCTCGCCGAGGACGTCGCCCAGGAGGCGCTGGCCGAGGCCCTCGTCACCTGGCCCCGCGAGGGCGTGCCCCGCAACCCGGCGGGGTGGCTGATGGCCGTCGGCCGGCGCCGCGCGATCGACGCCTACCGTCGACGCGCCGCGCTGGACGACCGCTA